>JBEPYM010000092.1:6807-13305 GCA_041641375.1 Paenibacillus sp. | reverse complement strand
TTCAGCACCTCGGCGACCACCTCGTCCTTGCGGATGTCCGTAATCGCCGCGAGCATCGCGCCGCCGCTGCCGTCACAAGCGACAAAACGGTCGCCCGTTCTCGCCCGCATCACCTTGATCGCATGGAACGCATCCTCGCCCGTTAGCCGGACTGCGTTCTCCTGGATCTGCTCCGGATTCACAAAATATCGCTGCAAAATCAAGTCCTCCAACCATACAATATACATCGTTTTATGTCGAAAATCTACCGTTTTCCAGCAAGCACCTTACAAAAACCAATCGATCCGCATGCCAAAAATTGACGCCATCACGCCATCCATCCACCGGAACAAATCGACCCTGGCGTTTAGCACCGGGCGGATTGTCACTGCCGACAGCGGCGGAATAAACACGAGCAGCAAAAAGATGTAGATCCCCCATTGCTCATATTGGCTCATGCGGGCTTGCGTCCGGTACGGGAGCAAATCCTTCACGATCCGGTACCCGTCCAGTGGCGGCAGCGGAATCAAGTTAAAGACGAACAGCATCAAATTCATGAAAATCAAATAGAAGAAAAAGAGTCCGACCGCCTTGTACGCCCCCACCGACATCGTGGCTGGAGCCAAGGCGCCGAGCGCCGTCAAGCCGTAGGCGAGCAGCACGGCAAGGAAGGCGGTGACCAGATTGCTGAGCGGGCCGGCCGCCGACACCACGATGCTCATCAGCCGCGGATTGCGGAAGATGGAGCGTACGACGGGTACCGGCTTCGCCCAGCCGAAGCCGGCGAGCAGCACAAGCAGCGTGCCGAGGATATCCATATGCGCAACCGGATTCAAGGTGACGCGGCCGAACTGCCGCGCCGTCGGATCGCCGAACCGGTCGGCAAACCAGGCGTGCGCGAACTCATGCACGGTAAAGCCAATCAGCAGGGCAATGAACAGAAACGGCAGCTCGTTCAGAGGAAACGCGAGAAACTGCTCCACCGGTTACCCGTCTCCTTTCACCATCCGCTTGCGGGCAATAATCGCTACCCAGTCCTGCTCGGATTTCACATATTCGACGTCGAAGTGCAGCCGGAGGAGCGCATCCTCGACCAGCTGACGTTTGCTCTCGATGATGCCGGAGGCGACAAATACGCCGTCCGGCTGCAGCGCTTCTGCGACGTCATCGATGAAGGTGAGAATAATCTCGGCAAGAATGTTGGCGACGACGACCCGCACCGGCAGCTTGACCGGCAGAACGGCATGACCCAGGTCTTCGTTGTCGCTTGCCTTGATTGCCTGCAGCAAGTCGGATTTTCGAACGGTGATTAGCTCGTCAAGCGCGTTCAATCGAACGTTCTCCTGCGCGCTGCTGACCGCGACCGGATCAAGATCCAGCGCAAGCACACGGGACGCTCCCAGCTTCACCGCGGCGATAGCCAGCACGCCCGAGCCGGTGCCGACGTCAATCACCTCGTCGCCCGGGCGAATCGCCTCTTCCAGCGCCTGCATGCAGAGCGCCGTCGTCGGATGGGTGCCCGTACCGAACGCCATACCCGGGTCAAGCTCGACGACCAGCTCGCCCTCCGCCGGCTCATAGTCCTCCCAGGTCGGCTTTACCGTGAGCCTGCTGGAGATGCGGAGCGGCTTGTAATATTGCTTCCAGCCGTTCGCCCAGTCCTCTTCGTCAACCTCTCGAATCGAGATAGTGCCTTTGCCGGGGTCGAGCCCATACTCAGGCAGCGAAGCGACAAATCGAGTCACATCCGCCAGCAGCGCGTCCACATCCTCCGGCTCGGCGAAATAGCCCTTCATCTCGGCTTCGCCCTCCGGGATATCATTAAGCGCCCGCTCATACCACTGCCCAAGCGACGTGTCGCGCTCACGGTTCAGGCTGCCCGACTCCTCGATGGACACACCCCCCGCGCCCAATTGATGCAAATAATCGGCGATCGCCTCGGTCGCTTCTTCTGTCGTATATATGGTAATCTCATGCCAGCGCATGATACGCACCTCCGCCTTTTTGTCAATACCCCCTATTGTACTACACTCTCCGGCAGATGAAAAATGAGGCAAAAAAACAAACCCGTCAGGAGTTAGTCCCGACAGGTTTGATGTGTATCGATGTTCGTTAATTTGTCACAGTGCCCGGTACCGCCTTGACCAAGAAATACAAATCACGCCACGTATCTACATCCGGAAAACCGAATGTCCCTGGAGATTGAGCTATCCGGGTGCTGAAAGTGCTCGGCAAGGCCGGAGCTCCCTCCCGACGAATGCCATGTCCGACATACACATTGTTCGGATCGGGTTTATAGCTGCCGTAGTATTTGTTGTAGAAAGATAACTGCTGATCGTTATCGCGATCGACAAACATGAGCATAAACGCGTATACTTTATTTTTTTGAAGCATAATTTGCTTGTTTCCGCGCAAATTCCACTTCATATAATCAAGCTGACCGATGTTGGTGGGGAGATGTCCGACAGCGACTGTCAGGCTCGTGTAAGTTTCATTTTCCAAATAGTCGTCAAGCTCCGGCGCTGTCTGGCGGTTAAAGCTGCCCAAATATCCCGGTGTTCCGCTGTTGTTTAATGTAGGGGATCCCGTCACCTCGAAAATTTGAAGGGCTACTTTCGCCCCTGCAGTGTTGGCATGTGGGACATTCGGTCCTACCCGCAAATAGATTGATTCCAGAGTAAAGTTTTTGGTCACTTTGAAGGTTTGTCCTAAATCCCGGTCACGCTTCTCAAAAATGAGCGGCCATTCGCTGTAATTACAGAAAATCGTTGCACATCCAGGAGGATACTCATTTTCACCGGTTCGGCGATTCTCATTGTGATAGAATCGAATACTCGTCGCCCCTCCAGAATCACCGTTCAAATTGCTAGCCATCGTTGTTGATGCGCCTGAGGATGGAACCAGGCTGCTGTTGGATGCGGCGGATACGAGCAGTTCTGCTTCGGCGTGTACCTTTACGTTGTTCGTGTACAGGATGCCGGTATTCATGCTTGAAGTATTGAATATTAAGTTGTCAATGGAGGTGACACTTGATTTAAATGCAACGTTAATAGCAAGCAGCGAATTATTGATATAAATATCAGCCTGATTCGCCGCAATGTCGGCGACAATTTTCACCTTGTACCACGTGTTGGCGTTATAGCTTTGAAGTGTCACATACGATCCCGAGCTGTTCTGGTAGGCAAGGTTTCCGCCATTGGTTCCCACCCGGACTGCTTCAGTTGAACCGCCGCTCAACTTGATTTGATACCCGTCCGCCTTTGAAGGCAGCATGATCTCCCCTTCAAAAATGACATTGTCCGTCTGGGAGGCGAACGATTTTTTTGCTGTAATTGATGCGCTGCCGGAACTTTTTTGAAGTCTCATGCTTTTATCGCTTGAGCTTGGAACTTCCTGCACCGTCACCGAACCGCCGCTCGTCGTTAAGGTCCAGCCTGAGGGTGAACTGCCTGTTGTCATGCTGTCAAATGATTCCTGAATGAGATAAGCAGGCGCAGCCTCGACTGTGACATGCATACCGGGGGGACCCGATACGCTTGCGATAAACAACAACATCGCCAGCACCACAATCAACCTTTTCTTCATCACATTTCCTCCTTTGACTTGTCAGAAATTTCTTACATTTGAATTATCTCCTCCTCAATATGTAAGCGCAACCATCGTTTTTTATCGGATATCGCTTTTTTTGCACTCGTCTGCTGCTGATTTTCTGATTCTCCATTCACTGCTTGTCATAGTACGGTACTCCATAGCCGATATACCTTCGAACTTCCTGAACATTCTAGCAAATTGCATATAGTAGTTGTAGCCGACCTCGGAGGCAACGCGTTCAATCGGCCAGTCCGTCGCTGAGAGCAGCTCCTTAGCCTGTCCCAGCTTATATCTGGTCAGGTACTCCTTGAAAGACATCCCCACCTCTTCTTTAAATATCCGACTTAAATAGCTGAAGCTGATATCGAGCCGGGCGGCCAATTCCTGAAGGCTGAGATCAAATCCATACTCATCCCCGATAATATCGAGTGCTTGTTGGACATATTGATTCACTTTGGAGGGGGTTGTCTTTCCTTCACCCAAGCGTCTAATGATCCCGATCAGCCAGTCGCTCGCCAGCTTCGAATGACTGAATTTCTGCTCCACGGTTGCAAAGGTATCGTTTAACTCTTCAATATAGTCATAGGGAGCTGTTGGTTTTGAATACAAGTATTTCACAACCACTTGGATCGCCTTACGAAAATAAAATAGATAAACTGCCGTAGTGGCACGATCCTCGACAGCCTGAATATTCAGAAGCTCGATCAAATACTCAGCCTGTGTAAAATATCCCATATCCAGCATATTTCTCAATCGCTTCAGATGCTCATTCCAACGCAACGGGCCTTCCCTTGGCATTTTGGTACGGAAAACATCCTGTTGGGTAAATACGACATTGGGCGGTTGAGTAAAGCAGTAGCTGTCCAGGAGATTCCGTGCAGCTTGGTAGGATAGTTGCAATTGACTTAGTGCTGGCACAAGATTTCCGATGGATATATATAGCGGGGGCGATTGTTTATCACTGCAATGATGCAACATAGCCTGGCACGTATCGGAAACGAGTTTGTCCGCCCGGTCAAGCACATCCTTCGGTATATGATGGAAGGGAATTAAAATAAACAAACGACTCCGATTCTCGGGAAACACAATCCCTGAACCGAACAATGGAACTCTATTGCAGAGCATTTGCCACGTGTCTATGTAATTCCAGGCTTCACCAGGTTTTGCGTGCTGAACGAGTATCACCATATAGAACATGTTCCCGTCCAGCCCGTGCAAGCGTGCTTGTCGCAACAGTTCCTGCTCCTGCTTCGAATCAATACCTCTGACAGCAAGCCGATATAGCATATCGTGAATCGGCGACACGGACAGATCATCCATCTGTTGATCCCTCCTTCACAACCATCAAGGCGTCATCGGATTGAGTATCCTCCATTCCATTTTATCTTCCCTTTCATATACACAAAAGCATTATTTTCCAATTGAGAAAATCCGCCTGCCCCGCAATCGTGCGGAGAGGCGGATCTCAATAGGCTAATGACTTTGCTTGGCGTGCTTTATCCCTTCCATGACAATCATGGTCGTCAGCGCCTGACCGTACGTCATCGGACTGATCGGGATATCCAGATAAAACTGCTCGTCATTGCCGACAGGTGTACCGTACGAGACGTTCCTGACAACACCGTCAGTGCCAATCTGGTTTACTACGGCCTCCAGCGCCTTGAGACCTGCAGGCAGGTAGTCCGCTTCCAGCAGCCCCGTACGCACCGCCTTTAGAATGCCGTATCCGAATGCCGCCGTGCAGGACGTTTCCGGATATGAATCCGGCCGATCCAGAATCGTCGTCCACATCCCGTCCTCGCGCTGAAGCTTCGCCAGCGTCCTGACCTGGGCGCGCATTGTATCCAGCAAATACTCCTTCACGCCGCTTTCAAGCGGTGCCATATCCAGAAAGTCAACGATACCGCACGTATACCAGCCGTTGCCTCGTCCCCAGCGAACCGCACCGTAATTGTGTCGGCCGTTAAAGTCCCAGCCGTGATAAAACAGGCCGGACTGCTTGTCGTACAAATATTTAATATGAATGAGGAATTGCTTTTTCGCTTCCTCGACATACGCCGGACGTTTGAAATACACGCCTGCTTTCGTCAGGAACAGGACGGTCATGAATAGTGTGTCAATCAATATTTGTCCGTCGTTTGGATCGCCAGTAATCATATGCTGAATCGCACCGTCCCCGGTACGAAGCAAGCCGTCCATCACCCAGCGGCTCCACTCGTCGCATACGCGTATATACTCCGGATTGCCCGTCCGTTCCGCCAGCGACATCAGTACGATCAGCGGGGAGCACGTATTCACATTGCGCTCCGGAAGGCCCTCCGCCAGCCGGGCATCGTACCAATCCGTCAAAAATTGCAAGGCCGCCGGATCTTCCGTCTCCTCCACATATTGATAAAGCCCATAAAGCCCGACGCCTTGCGGCCACTCCCACAGGTTGATATCTATCAGGCCTATCGGGTATTTCTCTTGAAATTCGTCATTCTTCAAGCCTTTCATTGCATCCGTAACCCTGCGCAAGGCATCGTGCAATTGCGCATGTGTCAGAGACATGGTGCACCGTCCCCTTTCGTCTTCTCCCATTCCAGAACCCCGCGCACATCATGAGTCGGCTTCCCGACCGAAACGTCGTTCACAACAATAACCGCCTCTTCCGCTGCGGCCCATGCCGTTGTCACCTTGCCGTACTCAGGATCGTCGATTGAGACCTGCAAGGTGTCTCCGTCAAACTCAACCGGGGCACCTGCAATCGATTGGACAAACGACTCAAAATCGCCGAACGACGAACGATCCGACACCCGCAGCAGCCAGATGTTGCGCCGTCCCGGCGAAACAAGCTCGCGCCAGCGATGGACGCCGGAGTGCTGCATCGACATCCCGTTCATCGCTCTCAGTCCGACATATGCGTCACCGACCGCGGCAAATTGCCAG
>JBEPYM010000092.1:0-6797 GCA_041641375.1 Paenibacillus sp. | reverse complement strand
CGTGTTCGAACGCAAACAGTGGAAAGTACGCATGGGTGTAATCCACATCATGCCCGGCATCCACATCAAACAAGAGAGCGATCAAACCGAGATGCTGCGCAGCCTTCGGCAGCACACCGTTACCCGCCCAGAACGAAGGCCGGCCGGCACCATGAGCATGCGGCTCGCCAGGATGATTGACCCACACATGAGCCTCCTCCGAGAGTGCGATATGCGCGACATGCTCCTGATATCCTTTATGACCGGGACGGAAGCTTTGAATGGAGGAAGCGGCGAAGGTTGAAGCTTTATAGCTGACAAGCGATGCATAGCCGTCCTTGCCCTGAGAGTAGCGAACATGCAGCCTCGCGCCCGGTTCGGGCTTTGCATAAGCTGCATATTCCTGCGGCGGCTCATATTCGGACAAGCAAAAGCCGGTGTTGCTGATCGAATAGCCATTGACGTTGCCAAGACCATAACCGATCCAAAGCATCGATGTCGTTCCGGCCGCATAATGACCGATAAGCTCCTTCTCGTAGCTGCGTCCGAACGTCGCGGCGAGACGACCGTTCAATGAAATGATCGACATGTAATAAAAAAGCAAATCCAGCGCCCTCTTCGCGTCCCGGCGCAAGGTGTCAACCTTGGACAGGTCAAGCAGGTGAAAAAAGCCTACCGCATCGATCGGAATATAAGCGCTCGAGTTCCACTCCGCCAGCCCCTCTTGGAAAAAACGTTCAAACCAATGTGTCAGACGCCGTTCCGCCTTCTCGGCATGCTGCCTGCCGGTTTCGCCGCTGTTCGTGAACAGCTCGTCCGGGAACAGCTCTCCGGCTAGCAGCTCGCATGTATGGAACAACAGCGCGTGGTTCTCGCTGAAGAACCACATCACATCGTCGCCCGGCTCATCAATCCAGTAACGGAAATCGAGAATAGACCGTTTCACCGCTTCCCAGAATGGCTCATCCAGTAGCCCCGCATGGCGGAAATCACGCCATAGACGAAATAGCCCGACGAGATAAAAGTCGGCACAATCTCTACGCTCATTAATGCCTTCAATGCCGCTCATGATAAGTTCAGCCGCCCATTCAACCGGCTTGCCTGCATGAAGCTGCGCTACCGCCGTATGAATGTTCGGTCCTCCGAATTCTGCGATACAGCGCAGTGCGGCTGCCTTGCGTTCCTCGACGGTAGCGGAAGGCTCCTGAGCGAATCTGCTGCTGTACACCTGCGCGCCGAACATCCGCTCCACCTTCACCGCGCCAATCCGCATCGACACCTGAAAATATTTATAATCGATGCCAAGCTCATCTGTATGCCCAATAGCCAATCGATCGCTGCCGGCAGTCCATATCGCCCGGTTCTCCTTGATACCGGTGAAGAAGCTGCCTGAGGACACCGATACAGGCACATCCGCTGCGAGCGGGTTTGCCATCATCACGACAACCTCCGCATCCTTCACCGTATCTTGTGGCACGTACGCCTCCTCAAGCGCCTTCTCCACAGCCTGGACGTGCTGCAGCTCCGCATCGCTTCCAGTCGGAAGCGAGAGCACAACCGAATCCTCCCCCATGTAATCCATCCGGAAGTAATAATACGTATCGCGCTCCGCCAAGTCCTCCAGGCAAACCATCAGCTCATTAAGCCCTGCTTTCAGCTCCACCTCGATTTCAGCTTGCTGCTCCAGATTGCGGGTGAACGGCTGGAAGCGCGTAACCGGCTCACCGTTCACCCACAGCGTCATTCCTCCGCTTGTCATCAGTCGAAGCCGCGCGGTATGAGCAGCCGTACATACAAGCGCCGAGTACGACCAGCTAAACAGATAGGTGGGGACGAACCAGAACCCGGAGCGCTCCACTCGCGGATTGCCCCATGCATAATGAACGTTCCATTCGCCCAGGCGGCCCCACCTTTCTACCCCAGTGCCGGGAACCGGCATCGAACCGCCATAGGCATACCCATTCGGCAGCTCAGGCTCCGCGCTCCGCCGCTCTTCGACAAACTCTTTACGGCACGGATTTTCATGAATGGCAAAGCCCTTCAGCAGCCAATCGTTAATATCGCCTTCCATCGTCATCGGCACAAACTTCATTTTCTTCTCAAAAATATCGGTCGAGAGCCAGCGGTTAAGCGGGATTCCACCGTTTCTTCGCTCATTTTCGTAGCTCAGCCATTTTCCCATCATTTCGCCTGATCAACCTTTCATGCCTGAAGTAACCATACCGTTGACAAAATGACGCTGGAATACAAGAAACACAATGAGCACCGGGATCATCGTAATGACTGACATTGCGAGCAGGCTGCCCCAATCGACGTTAAATTCCCCGATAAAGTTGGATAATGCCAGCTGTACGGTGTATTTCCCCGGATCGCTGATGACAATTAGCGGCCACAGGAAGTCGTCCCAACGCCACATGAATGAAAAGATCCCCAGCACAGCCAGAATCGGCTTGCACAGCGGCAGAATGATTTGCCAATAGATGCGCCATTCGGAGCAGCCGTCCATCCGTGCGGCCTCCAGCAGCTCATCGGGCACACTCAGCAAATACTGCCGGATGAGAAACACCCCGGTAGGCGTAGCGGCCGGAGGTATAATAATCCCCCACAGACTGTTGAACAAGCCAAGCTTGCTGATGACCTTAAAGATTGGAATCATAATGACCTCAAGCGGGATCATCAAGGTGGAAATAAAACCGATTAACAGGAACGTGTCGCCCTTAAATCGGTATTTCGCAAGCGCAAAACCGGCCATCGAGTTGATCAGCAGCAGGAGGATCGTCGATGTTACCGTAACAACGGTGCTGTTCCAGAAATAGATGCCGAATTTGCCTTTGCCAAAAGCCGTTGCGTAATGCTCTAAGGTAAAAGGATTGGGCAGGAAGGTCGGAGGCCAGCTGTACAGCTCTGTTTTGCCCTTGAACGAGGACAAGACGACCCACAGCACGGGGAACAGCCACAATCCAGCCAAAATAAGAAGCATCGCATATACGCCGAGTTTTGCTTGCCGAGTCATCGTCATGTCGCGGAGCCTCCTTTGGCCAGACGGAATTGAAGAATAGACAGAGCGGCTACGATCAGGAACAGAATGACCGACATCGCGCTCGCCATACCGAGCTCAAGCTTCGTGAAGCCGACCTGATAGATGTATTGAACAGCGAAGGTCGTCTCCTTGCCGGGTCCGCCGCCTGTCAGCGCGAGCATGAGCGGGTATTGCTTGAACGCTTCAATCAGCGACAGCATAACGACAAGCAAGCTGGTCGGCTTAAGCAGCGGCAGCGTAATGCTGCGAAAAATTCGGAAGCGAGAAGCGCCGTCCAGTCGAGCAGCCTCGTAATAGTCAATGGGAATGGACTGCAGCCCTGCGATAAAAATGACCATAAAAAAACCGACTCTCGCCCATAGGGTAGCAATCACGACCGAGAGATTGGCATAGAACGGATCGGTAAGCCACTTGATCGGGGTCGCCCCGACCGATTCCAATGCAAAATTCATAATGCCGAACGAATCGCCGAATATCCATTTCCAGGTCAAGCCGATAATAATATACGAAATCATGGCGGGCCAATAAAAGATCGCACGGAAAAAGCCCTTGGCTCGAATTTGCTGAATCAGCAGCATCGCCACCAGCAACGCCAGTGCATAGATAAGCGGGACGACGGTAATGGCGTAGAGGCCGGTTTTGCCCAGCGCCGTCCAATACTCGCCGTTGCCCATAATCTCTTTGTAGTTTTCCAGTCCGATGAAAGTCATCGGGTTCAGTCCATCGTAGTCCATAAAGGAATACACGAGCCCGACAATTGCCGGAATCACGATGAAGGTTGTAAAAATGATCAGGTTCGGCGCGACAAACAAGTATGGGGTGACCAGCGTTTTCCAATGAGCCGGCATCATTTGCACTCCTTCCTAGTGGGCGGCGGGCTGCCGATAATCGGACAGCCCGCCTGCAGCTTCTCTGTACGGTTATTGCTTCGCGGCGTCTTCAATCGCCTTGTCAATCAGCTTGGAGGTTTTTTCCACTGCATCCTTCGCCGTCGTTTTGCCCGACAGCACTTCGACAATGTTGTTTCTCAAGTCTGTAGAAAATTTCGGAACGATATTTTGTCTGGACCAGTCGTTCGCAGCTAGCGGAGTCGAGTTAGCCAGCTCGTTAGCGAACACTTCCATCATGTCCTTGCCGAATGCCCAATCCAGCTTGGCGCTGTCTTTACGCGGGCTGAGGAACAGGGAGTCCTTGTTGTAACGGGAGTTTACATCCTTCGAAGTCAGGAATTGAATGAGATCCGCCGCTTCCTTCTCCACTCCGGAGCCCTTGAAGGCCATCAGATATTTGCCGCCTGGAACGGAGGAGCGGATTTTGCCCTTCGGCATGTAAGTGACGCCCCACTCAAAGTTGTTGATGTCCTTGTAGCTGCTAAGCATCCAGTTTCCGGCGAGATGCGCGCCTACCGTGCCGCTGCGGAACAGGTTATTCGGGTTCTCGCTGCCAAGCCATACGGATTCCGGAATGATGCCGTCTTTGTGCAGCTTCTTGAAATATTCGATCGATTGAACGGCTGCGTCGTTATTGAAGGCGGACTTCTTTCCATCCTCGCTGATCATGTTGCCGCCGAACTGGTACAGCAGCGTCGACCAGCGATGAGGTGTGAAATCCCATACGAGGCCGTATCTTGCGCCGCCCTTCTCCTGCACCTGCTTCAGCGCCTTCTCAAACTCCTCCCACGTCCACACCTTGTCCGGGGAGGTCGGCACTTGAACGCCCGCTTTCTGGAAAAGCGTTTTGTTATAGAGTACACCGTTCGCCGTAACGTCCATCGGCGCGCCGATAATTTTCTTGTCGACTACGTAGTAAGGCTTGATCGAATCAATAAATTGACCCGTAAACTGGTCCGCCGTGCCAACATAAGGCGTAAGGTCAAGCGCCTGGTTTGCGAATGCGCCGGTGTCGGTCATACGCGCCAGCGCAGGTGGCTTGCCGCCGGCGATCATCGTTCTCAGCTTGCTGCTCAGATCTTTGAAGGCTACCTCGACGATGTTCACTTTGATATGCGGATTTTTTTCCTGATATTCTTTAATGAGGCCTTTCATCACATCGCCCTCAACGCCGTCCGTAAACCAGACGAAGTCAAGCGTCGCTTCCTTCTTTGCAGGCTCCTTGGAGCCCGTTGCAGGGGCGTTTCCGCCGTCCGTCGTTTTACCTGCTCCACCGCCGCACGCAGTCGTGAACGCGAGTACCGAAGAAATCGCCAATACGCCAAGAGTCTTCCAATTTGTAACCATGTAATCAACCCCTGTTTCATTTTTATTGATGATTCTATCATCCAGCCTCTGCAGGGAGAGGGGGGATTTCGCTTTAGGCGCTGCTACTGCAGCTTCCGATACTGCTGAGGGGATACCCCCACAAACTGCTTGAACGTTCGGCTGAAGTGTATGGAATTGCTGAATCCGATTTTCTCCGAGACAACCGTTAACGGATCATTCGTATTTGCCAGCAGCTTCTTCGCCTCGTCAATTCGCCGCCGAGTAATAAAATTGTTGATGGTATGACCGGTAATTTCCTTAAAGCAATGACACATATAGTACTTGTTGAGATGAAGCGCATTCGCGATGTCCTCGAGCTGCATCGTTTCATGAAATCGGGTATTGATGAATTGCAGCACACGTTTCACGTTAGATTCCTTCATTGAACTGTTGACGGGGTCCTGCAGGAGATAGATGCTTTTTGACCTTCGGTAAATTTTAAAGAGCAGATGAGCCAGCGTGGACTTCATCATGAACTCGTAGCCGTACGACTCCTTCTCCCGTTCGGTATACACAAGCTTAAGGAGTGCATCAATCTCTTCCGATTCGGATGCATCCCATCGGAGCAACAGTCCATTCGGAGTCGCGAAGATCGAGAGCAGTCTCTCCAGCACCTCGTCAGACAAAAGCTCTTTTAGATAGGGTGCGGTAAAATTGACATAGCTGCGGACATACGGCTCCGAGCGGATCGGATTCACTCGATGCAGCACATCTCCGCTAAAGATCAGCATATCTCCGGGCGAAAGCTGGTAAATATCGTTGCCGATAATGTAGCTCGCGATTCCTTGCTGAAAAAAGTAAATCTCAAAGCCGTCATGCGTGTGAAGCGGCCAATCGTCCTGCCATTCGGTCACGCGATGCCGAATGTAGATTTGCTCCCTCTTAAGCGCCAGATTCGTGGGATGATGAATATCGTAGAGCAAATCCGCCCTCCTTTCTGCAAGTATAAGCAAGATTTGTACGTATTTTGAATCATATCATGATTGTTAGCGCTTTAATCCTATTTTAACACATCTGTATTGTGATCACACAGCCAATATTGCTCAGTAGTTAACGGATCTTGCTGTGTTGTTTTCAGAAAAAAAGAACGACCTCCACAGGGAGACCGCTCAGTTACCAAACAATTATCTTCTATACCATGCCGCCGGCTTCTTCGACAACTCGCAGCGCCTGGTGGTGGACGCTCTCGTCAACGACCGCTGCAAGCAGCACATCGCGGCCGGTCGGGCCGCCCTGACCGCCGTCGCTCATGCCGGATGCGGAGACATCCGCTGCCGCCAGGATGCCGGCGCTGCTGCTGAAGCTGGCGTCCAGCGTCAAATTGCCCAGGCTCGCAAAATCCCCTGTCAGCGGGTTCATGACCTGCTCTACGCCTTCGCCTGGATAACGGCTGAAGCGTTCCACCTGAACATCGACCGCCCGTAAGGCACGCAGCTTATTAGCCGCTCCCTCCGCTTGCTCGGGGGTATGAAAATAAGCCAAAATGTTTTTTTCCGTCATTCTTCGTCCGTACCTCCTTG
>JBEPYM010000091.1:0-13356 GCA_041641375.1 Paenibacillus sp. | reverse complement strand
TGCGAATATTAATGCCCGATCAGCGACACAATATGCTTCTTCAGCTTGAGAAACACCTCGGAATCGCGCGTTTCGGGCTGACTGCGCAGCTCGCGCGGCACCGCTACCTCCTCGCGAATGCGGCCCGGGTGCGCCTGCATAACGTACACGCGCTGGGACAGAAAGATAGCTTCCTCAATATCGTGCGTTATGAACACAATCGTCGTCTTCTCCTTCTCCCAAATATTGAGCAGCAGCTCCTGCATCGAGCCTTTCGTCTGTGGATCGAGCGCACCGAACGGCTCATCCATCAGCAGCACCTCCGGATTGTTTGCGAGAGCCCGGGCAATCGCCACCCGCTGCTTCATGCCGCCGGACAGCTCCTTCGGATATGCACGGCTAAACCGGGTAAGACCCACCAGCTCCAGAAATCTCTCGGATACAGCTCTTTTTTCGAACAGCGGCATTCTTCGCAAGGTAAGTCCAAACTCGATATTTTCCCGAACGGTCAGCCATGGGAACAGTGTATACGATTGGAACACCATGCCCCGCTCCGCTCCCGGACCCTCGATTTCCTTGCCCCACATCGACACGGATCCCGACGTCGCATCCTCCAGCCCGGCCACGATCCGCAGCAGCGTCGACTTGCCGCAGCCTGACGGACCGACGAAGCTGACAAATTCATTGCGATCGACATGGAACGATACGTTGTCCAGTGCGGTGAACGTTCCGGCACCCGAATACGTCTTGCCGACATCCGTCCCTACAATAACTGGCGACCCCATCCTACCGTCCCCCTTCCTGCCATGGGAAAAACCGGCGATGGCAGTATGCAAATACCCGATCTGTAAACAACCCCAGCAATCCGATCACGATAATGCCGACAAAAATTACATCCGTATTCAAAAAGCGCTGCGCCTTCATGATCATGAAGCCGAGTCCGCTGCTGGCCGCGACCAGCTCGGCGACGATGAGGTACGACCACGCCCATCCGATAATGAGCCGCAGCGTATTCATCAAGTCCGGCAGCAGCGCCGGTATAAGCACCTTCTCCACCGTCTGGCCGGGCCGTGCGCCGAGCGTGTAGGACACCTGGAGCAAATCATGATGCACGTTGCGCACATTATCCGCGACCATCAGCACGAGCTGAAAGAAGCATCCGATAAAAATGACGAGCACCTTCGCCGACTCCCCGATGCCCGCCCATACCATAATAAGAGGGATAAACGCAGTAGCCGGCATATACCGGATAAACTCGGTCATCGGCACAATGACAGATTCCGCCAGGCGGAACGTACCTGCCAGAATGCCAAGCGGGATACCGATGACACAAGCAAGCAGGAAGCCCATTGTGACGCGGAACACACTGATCCAGACATGCTCCCAGAACGTCGTAGACATCAGTTGTTCGCCGAAGGTGACGAGCACCTTGTCCGGTGTCGGCAGAAAGGTCCGTTCAAGCACTCCCCCGTAGCTGAGCACGCTCCATAGGGCAAGCAAGCCAAGGAACGTACATGCGACTCCCAACGTGTAATGCCTGCGGTCGATTTCACCGCGGATTCGAAACAGCTTCCGAGTAGGCTTCTTCATCCCGTCACATCCGTTACTTGGATTTCTCGCTGTATAGCTGGTCGACAAAGCTGCTGTCCAGGAACAATTCCGGCTTCGGAACCGATGAAATCATATCAAGCCCCTTGAGAAACTCTGCTGTTTTCTTGGCGGTCGCATGCAGCGATGTCAACTCATTCGAAGGCTTGAACGCCTTCACATTATCCTCGAGTGAAAAAATTTTGACACTCGCCACTGCTTCCTTATATTCCGCAAGCGGCGTTTCCGCGCGCTTTGCCATGATGGCCATCGCTTCTTCCGGGTTTTTCTGCCACCAGTCAAGCGCGTCGAACCAGGACTTGACGATCTTCTTCACATCCTCGGGTCGATTCTTGACTACAGCCTCATGAAATACGAGCAGGTCCGGAATCAAGCCCGGCGTATCCTTGGACGAGAACAGCAGCTTTCCTTTACCCTCCTGAATCGCTTTGCTGAGGAACGGCTCCCATAGAACAGCGGCATCGAGATTGCCTGCGATGAAAGCAGGACCTGCATCGTTCACCGTCATGTTCGTATATTTGACATCCTTCTCCTTCAATCCGGCCTTTTCGAGAGCGGTCAGCATAAGCAAATGATCGACAGTGCCCAGCTCCGTGGCGATTTTTTTACCCTTTAAATCCTGCAGCGATTGAATGGACGGTTTTACGACAACGCCGTCCCCTCCATTGGAATTGTCGTTGACGAGCACAGCCTTGAGCTTGATGTTTTTGCTGGCGGGCGCGAGCGTATCGCTGAGCGTCTGGCTGTTTGCATGCACCTGACCGGTGGCGAGCGCCGCGAGCGAATCGCTGTATACCGGAAAGTATACCAGCTCTACTTGTACGCCGTTCTTTTGGAAGAAGCCCTTCTCCTGGACGAGATACCAGACGAACCAGCCCGGCCATGGGCTGAGCGCCAGCTTGATCGGTCCGGACTGCGGGCCAGTGTTGGCGGATTTGGCAGCCCCTCCTCCGCAGCCTGACAACACAGCGGCAAGCAGGAGCGCAGCCATAGCGGCAGCGGCAATACGTTTCTTCATACAAGCATCCCTCCGAATTTGTTGTCGTTTCGTGAATCCCGGTAGCCAAAAAGCCCGGAAAGATATCTCCTCGATATCCTCCCGGGCTTTTATCCCTCCGTGTACGCTTCGCCTTGCGGCTGCTGCGCGTCTTCTCTTGGACCAGCCCCGGCACTGCCGGCGGAACCCTAGAAAACATGTTTTTCAGTTAGGCGGTGCATGTGGTTACTGCGATTATACGACCCTTTATCATCTTATGTCAATATATCTAACACAAATAAATTTTCCGCCGAAACCGTTGACGAAACTTAGCTTCGGTGTTACCTTTACTTACATAACCGAATATGTAGTTCGCTAGGGTTCCGCCGGATTCCGTCCGGGCTGGTCCGAGAGCGAACCATCCGATTTCAGGATGACACGGAAGGATAAAAACCTGGGAGATATCTGAAAGACTTCGGTCTTGCGGTATCTCCCTTTTTGCATCTACCCAAATGACAGGAGAGTGGTTGCGATGAATCCAATTTGGTCCAAGACGCTGCAGCCCGGAGGCAAATGGTCGGGAATTGTCGGGCGGGGCATACGGCTCAAGCTGACGGCGCTTCAGGAAGGCGCGAATGTGTCGATGCTGCTGTACCACGCCCGCGATTTGACGGAACGGTACAATATGCCGGACACGCTGAAGGCGCAGCATACAGCCCACCTGACGCGCGGCCACGTGCTGATGAGTGACAACGGCCGAGTGCTTGCCGGCATCGTAGAGGACAGCGTTGGCTGGCATGATACGATCAGCGGCTATATATACCGCTCGCAGGTCGATTCGCGTTACGGTCCGACCACCTACCAGGAGAAGCGCAACGACTGGCTGAGGAGCGGAGAGGATAACTTCGCTTCCGAGCTGGTGCGATGCGGTCTTGGCAGACGTGATTTAGTCCCGAATGTGAATTGGTTTACGAAGGTGTACTGCGAGGAGTCGGGCCGCATGCGGACTGCCGGGAATCATGCGCCTGCCGGCTCCTCCGTGATGCTGCGAATGGAGATGGAAACGCTGGCCCTGTGCTCCAATACGCCTTGTCCGCTTGATCCGAGTCCTGATTATCCGTCAGTGCCGGTATTGCTGGAGGCATTCGATGGGAAGCCGCTCACGGCGGAAGAGGCAGCCGAAGACGTGTGCGCATCCCGTTGTCCGGAGAATGCTCGCGCATACGAAAATACTTGGGATTATTACGCCTTGCTGCGCTGATCGGAACTCATTTTTCCAAATCGATACTTTAATAAAAGGAGTGGAGCAGCATGGCAAGCATACAGCGGGTGAGTAGTCATCGCACAGAAGAACAGGCAATTCTAGATACAACGATACTCGCGGGGGATGGGTGGATGTACGATCTGGAGCCGGGTCAAGCGCTGCGAATCGTCGACGTGGAAGGCAATCAGGCGGCGGATACGCTGTTCTACGACGCGGACTGTCCGGAGGATCACTATAGCGCATCGGCCACCATCGCCGGACAGGGGAGCATCTACCTCACGGCAGGGTCGACTTTGCTCGCGGAATCCGGCAAGCCGCTGCTGCGAATCGTAGCCGATACGTGCGGACGCCACGATACGCTCGGCGGCGCCTGCTCCGCCGAGAGCAACACGGTGCGGTATGCGCATGAGAAGCATGCGATGCACAACTGCCGCGACACCTTCATGCTGCAGCTGGCAAAACGCGGCGAACCCTACGGGAAACGCGATCTTGCGCCGAACATTAACTTTTTTATGAACGTGCCGGTTACGCCCGAGGGCGGGCTCGAGTTCGCTGACGGCGTCTCCGGACCAGGCTGCTACGTCGAGCTGGTCGCCTTGTGCCGGACAACGGTGCTGATCAGCAATTGCCCGCAGCTGAACAATCCTTGCAATGCCTATAACCCGACTCCGATCCGCGTGCTGATCTGGGATCGATAAGAAGGAGGAGATCGCGATGTTTGCGAAAGTGCTGATTGCGAATCGAGGGGCGATCGCCGTCCGAATCGAACGGACGCTGCGCCGGATGGGTATTGCATCGGTCGCCGTTTATTCGCGTGCCGACCAGGACAGTCTGCATGTCGATCATGCTGACGAGGCAGTGCTGATCGGAGAAGGTCCGGCGAAGGACAGCTATTTGAACGCGGAGTTGATACTGCGCGTCGCCGAGGAAACCGGAGCTGAGGCGATCCATCCTGGCTACGGCTTCCTGAGCGAGAACGCCGAGTTTGCGCGGGCATGCCGCGAACGCGGAATTGCGTTTATCGGCCCGACACCGGAGCAAATGGAGATGTTCGGCTTAAAGCATGCTGCCCGCGAAATTGCAGAACGCGCGGGTGTGCCGATGCTGCACGGCACGCCGCTGCTCGAGCATGCGGAGGCGGCGCGAAGTGAGGCGGCGCGCATCGGCTATCCGGTCATTCTGAAGAGCACCGCGGGCGGCGGCGGCATTGGCATGCGGGTATGCGCGGACGAGGATGCGCTGTCAGCAGCCTATGAGTCGGTGCGGCATCTGGCGGAGACGAATTTCCGGAACGGCGGCTTGTTCCTGGAGAAATATATCGCAAGGGCGCGTCATGTTGAGGTGCAGATTTTCGGAAACCGGTTCGGTGAAATTGTCGCGCTCGGAGAACGGGACTGCTCGGTGCAGCGCCGCAACCAGAAGGTAGTTGAGGAAAGCCCGGCCCCTTGCTTATCGGAGCCTGTTCGCCGGCGCATGCTGGACGCAGCGCGCAGACTGGCTGCGGAAGCCGGCTATCGCAGCGCAGGAACGGTGGAATTTCTGTACGATCCTGCGGAAGAGCAGTTTTATTTCCTCGAGGTGAATACGCGGCTTCAGGTGGAGCACGGTGTTACCGAGGAAGTGCTGGGCATCGACCTTGTCGAATGGATGGTGCGCGAGGCGGCCGACGAGCTCACCGGCCTTGAGACGCTTGTAACGGCGCCGCGAGGCGGGCACAGCATGCAGGCGCGGGTCTACGCGGAGGACTGTCTGCAGCAATTCCGGCCGAGTGCAGGGCAGCTCGATCAGGTGAGCTTCGCGGCGGGCGCGCGGATTGAAACGTGGGTGCGCGACGGCATTGTCGTCACCCCGCTGTACGACCCGATGCTCGCCAAAATCATCGTGCATGGACAGACGCGTGAAGAGGCGGCAGCCAAGCTTGCGGCGGCGCTGGAAGAAACGCGGCTGTACGGCGTCACGACAAATTTGCAGTATGTGCGGGCGCTATTGCAGGAACGCAGCTTTCTTGAAGGCGCCGTGCATACGCGCATGCTTGAAGGCTTTGCGCCTGAGGAACAGGCGCTGGAGGTGCTTGACGGCGGTGTCCAGTCCACCGTTCAGGATTGGCCCGGCCGCACCGGCTACTGGGCGGTCGGCGTACCGCCGTGCGGTCCCATGGACCCACTCTCGCTGCGGATCGGCAACCTTCTGCTCGGCAACCCGGAAGGGGCAAGCGGCCTCGAGCTGACGCTGCGCGGCGGCAGTTACCGATTCCGCGCGGACATGCGCTTCTGCGTGACGGGCGCCGATATGGGGGCGTTGCTGGATGGGCGCTCGGTGCCGCCTTATACTGTCGTGTATGCGCAGCGCGGTCAGACGCTCGAGTTCGACGAAGCGAGGGCGGGCATGAGGAGCTATCTGCTCGTGGAAGGCGGCTTCGACATGCCGCATATACTCGGCAGCGCGTCGACGTTTACGCTCGGCGGCTTCGGCGGCCACGGCGGGCGGGCGCTGCGCACCGGGGACGGGCTTGGGGTCCTCGGCAATGGCGCATCGCAATCGGATGCGGCGCGGCAAACCCCCTACCCGGTCGCTGCTCCAGCCGCCAATGGTCGCCAGCTGCCCGCCGACCTTCGCCCCGCGATGACACGCGAGTGGACGATCGGCATGATCCCGGGCCCGCATTGCTCAACGGAATTTCTTCAGCCGGACTATTTGCAGCAGCTTACCGAAACGACGTGGGAGGTACACTTCAACAGCTCGCGCACCGGCGTCCGTCTTGTCGGCCCTGCCCCGCTATGGGCTCGCGAGGACGGCGGTGATGCAGGGCTGCATCCCTCCAACATCCATGACAACGCCTACGCAGTAGGCACCCTGGACTTGACCGGCGACATGCCGATTTTGCTCGGACCCGACGGTCCCAGCCTCGGCGGATTCGTATGCCCGGCGACAACGGCGTCGTCCGAGTTTTGGAAGCTTGGCCAGCTGCACCCCGGCGATAAAATACGCTTCCGGCTGCTGACGCTGGAGACGGCCGAAGCGATGCGCGAAGCTCAGGAGCAGTTTCTTGCCGCACTGAGCAGCGAAGCCGGCGCATCGGTGCTGCTGCCTGAGTTGCCCGAGCTTCCGCAGCTTCCGCAGCTTCCGCTGCTGCCGCCGTCTGTACCGATCCAGCCCGAATATCCCATTCTGGCTAGCGAACGGGACGCGCGCCGATTCCCCATCACAATACGCTGCGCGGGCGACGAGAACCTGCTGGTCGAATACGGAGCGCTCGAGCTCGATCTGCTGCTTCGCTTTCAGGTTCATGCACTGATGAAGGCCATCGAAGAAGACGGCACCCTCCCTGTCTTGGATTTAACGCCCGGCATTCGCTCGCTGCAGGTGCATATTGACGCATCGCGGATCGGCATTCGCGAAGCGTGCCGCATACTGCTGGAGCTCGACCGCAGCCTGCCGCCGCTCGAATCGATTCAAGTTCCGTCGCGGATCGTTAGACTTCCGCTGTCCTGGGACGACCCGTCGACCCAATTGGCCATCCAGCGCTATCAGCAGAACGTGCGCCCCGACGCCCCTTGGTGTCCGAGCAACCTTGAATTTATCCGGCGGATTAACGGGCTTGGCAGCATCGAGGAGGTGCAGAGCGTCGTATTTGACGCTACCTATCTCGTGCTGGGACTGGGCGATGTCTACCTCGGCGCACCGGTGGCGACACCGGTCGATCCGCGCCACCGGCTCGTCACGACGAAATACAATCCGGCCCGTACCTGGACGCCGGAGAACGCCGTCGGCATCGGCGGCGCCTACATGTGCGTCTATGGAATGGAAGGGCCGGGCGGCTACCAATTCGTCGGGCGTACGATCCAGATGTGGAACCGACTTCGCGAGACAGCAAGCTTTCAAGCAGGAAAGCCGTGGCTGCTGCGATTTTTTGACCAGATTCAATTTTATCCGGTAACGGCGGAAGAGCTGCTGCAGCTGCGAGAGGACTTTCTGCGCGGCCGATTCGAAGCCGATATCATCGATACCACCTTCCGTCTGGACGAATATTTGGCGTTTCTGGAGGCAGCGTCCGAGAGCATCGATGCGTTTCGAGCCAAACAGCGTCAAGCATTCCAGATCGAGCGCGAGAATTGGAAGCGGCTCGGACTGGCGGAATACGTCTCCGTGCAGGAGTCGTCGAAGCCGGCCGAAGAAAATCCGCTGCCCGAAGGCTCAGCCGCAGTTCGCTGCGCCATGCCGGGTCGAGTATGGAAGGTGCTGGCGGAGTCCGGACAGCCGGTCAAGAAAGGTGAAGCCGTGCTTGTGGTGGAAAGCATGAAAATGGAGTTTTTCCAGCTCGCTCCATGCGACGGCGTCGTCGGAAGCGTATTTGCCGGACCGGGCGACGAGGTGCAAGCCGGCCAGTTGATCGCGAGTATCGTTCAGGAACAGGAGGCGGTGTAAAAATGGCGAGCATCAAATTTCCCGCACATTGGACTGTGGATTGGCTCAAGGCGCAATACGAGCAAAAAACATTGACTCCGAAACAGGTCGTCGAGGAGATCCTGCAAAGAGCGGAGCGCGACCGCAGCATGAACATCTGGATCACCCCGCCGTCCATGGAGCGGATTCGCCCCTATCTCGAACGGCTCGATCCCGCCGATGCCGCCGAGCTGCCGCTGTGGGGCATCCCCTTTGCCATTAAGGACAACATCGACCTGTCCGGTACGGAGACTACCGCAGCTTGCCCGGACTATGCGTATACGCCGAGCAGCCATGCGCCCGTTGTGGAACGGCTGATCCAGGCCGGCGCCGTCCCTGTCGGCAAGACGAACCTTGATCAATTCGCCACCGGTCTCGTCGGTATTCGTTCCCCCTATGGCGAAACCCATAACGCACTTAAGCCGGAGCTCATCAGCGGCGGCTCCAGCTCGGGATCGGCTGTTGCCGTCGCCAGAGGGCAGGCGGCTTTCGTGCTCGGCACCGACACCGCCGGCTCGGGCCGCGTGCCCGCCGCCCTGAACCGGCTCGTCGGCTGGAAGCCGAGCTTGGGCGCTTGGCCGACAGCCGGTGTCGTCCCCGCCTGCGCCAGCCTCGACTGCGTCACCGTGTTTGCGCACAACCTGAACGATGCGCTGCTTGTCGACAACGCCGTACGCGGCGAATGTGCGGCCGATCCTTGGTCCCGTTCCATTCCAAGACGCGATAGCGGCGTCTTTCCCGCTGCATTTATCGTGCCGCGCGAAGAACCTGTATGGTTCGGCCCGTACGCCGATGCGTATCGGCGAGCCTGGCGCGCAGCTCTCGATCGGGTGAAGCGAACTGCCGGGGCGAGCCGCGTCATCGAGGCGGATACCAACTTCCTCAAGGATGCCGCCGCCATCCTGTATGAGGGACCGTGGGTAGCCGAGCGCTGGGCCGGCTTGGGCGCTTTTGTCGAAAGCCATCCCGGTGCAGCTCTCCCTGTAACCGAGACCATTCTGCGTTCAGGTACGGAGGACGGCAAGGACGCGGCCTCCCTGTTCCGAGCGATGCATCGTCTCCAGCACGATAAGCTGCAGATGCGCAAGCTGCTGCAGGACGCAGTCCTTGTCATGCCGACGACCGGCGGCACCTGGTCGCGCGAGCAGGCTGCGCAGGACCCGATCGGCGCGAACCGCGAGCTTGGACGCTACACCAATCACTGCAACCTGCTTGACCTGTGCGCCGTTGCCATCCCCGCCCAAGACGCCGCCCCGGAAGTCCCTTTCGGGATTACCCTGTTTGCGCTCGCGGACAGCGAGCATCTGGCTGCATCGGCGGCCCGCGCCTTCCTGGAGTCGCCTTGTCGACCGACAACCCCGATAGCGGTCTGCGGTCTTCATATGCGCGGGTTTCCGCTGGAAAAGCAGATGCTCGCCAGCGGCGCGCAATTTATCCGCGAAGCCGTCTCGGCGCCCCGCTATCGGCTCGTCGCTTTGCCAAACGAGCCGCGCAAGCCCGGCATGATCAAGCTCCCGGACGGCGAAGGCGGCGCCTCAATCGCACTTGAGCTGTGGGAAATGCCGCTCGACGCGCTCGGCACCTTCACGGCCGGCATACCCGCCCCGCTCGGCATCGGCAAGGTTGAGCTCGAGGACGGAGTCGAGGTGCCTGGCTTTGTTTGCGAAGCTTATGCCTCTGCAGGCTCAGAGGATATTACAGCCTACGGCGGCTGGCGCAGCTGGATCGCCCGTTAACAAGAGCGAATAGCGGCAGCTGAAACTCCGGCTGCCGCATCCTTCTCACGAACAACCACCCTCGCGACTCCCATTTTTTTGCGAAGCCCGCCCGCGTACATTGAAATCACATTTTACTCAAAAATACCTTCAGTTGCTCCACACGCCCCGTCAGCTTCGCTCGAGCCTGGGCAGCCATACGCACCTCAGGGTTGAGCCTTGAACGGTAATTCCTGCAGCCAATCTAGTATTCACTAGTAAAATATGAGATAATTTTCGATAGAATCCGACAAAAAGCGAGGACATCGAATGAACTCATACCGCCCCCTTTCACTGCTTCTATTTATATCGATCCTATGCGCTTTGTTAGTACCGCTGCTGACCGTTCCGGCCCCCGTGTCCGCGCTGCCGGCTGCTTCCTCCTGTCAGGAATACAAGAGCCTGAATCCGGCCGCCGGCGACGGTACGTATTCGCTGCTTGTTAGCGGAAAAACAGTCAATATTTATTGTCACGATATGAGCGGGTCACCGAAGGAATACATTACGCTGCCGCAGGTCGGCGACTTTATCAACTACTCGATGTACCGGGCTGGCGACGCCAGACCCGGAACGGATGTATACACACGATTTACGAAGCTGAGAATACACCTCGGCAGCCTGATTGTCGATACGGAGGATTTCACGTTCGCGAGCTGGACCGGTGCGGTCGGCGACACGTACCGTGTCGGTTTTGCAAGCGCCGGCAATTGTATTTGGAGCTATGTGCCTGCTTACGCCAACATTAACTTAACCGGAACGCCGTTCGCCGTTGCGCCGGACCAATTCTGGACCAAGGGCTGGTATCCGTACGGACAAGCCGATTATTCGAGCAACAACCAGATCGTCGATATCGCGGGCGGCGGCTATTGCGGCGGCACCGGCACCAAGAACGATGACGGCAGCAAGCTGAAGCTCGCTTTGACGCCGGACGATCTGAATCAAGCGCTCCACTTCCATAACGCTCATCTTGTCATCGCCAGCGATGAGAAGAACAGCCCGGCAGGCGGAGACAGCTTTACGCTGTCGGCATGGATCAAACCGGAGGCGGAAGGGACGCTGTATCGAAAGAAGGGACTTGTCCAAGGCGAGCTGGAGACGTTCCTCCAATATTCCGGGGGCAAAATGGTGTTTGGGGTGCAGCATGTCGGGGAAACGGGACTTCGTTCTTTGACCAGCGCCTCATCAATTCCAGCCAATCAGTGGACGCATATTACCGCTGTTAAATCGGGCAGCCTGCTGTCGCTTTATGTGAATGGAAGGCTGGATCAGCGCTATCGGGAAGGCTCGGGCTACTCCTATTTGAACGCTTCCGCCTCGACAGGCGAGGTTATGATTGGGGCTTGGGAGTCTGCGAGCGGCTTTTATCAAGGAGGCATGCGCGATTTTCGCATGTGGAAGAAGGCTTTATCCACAGGGGAGATTGCAGCCGTCATGTCGGACACCTCCGTTGCAGCTGCAGAACTGGGCATTCATCTGAAGCTTGACGGAAACAGCGTCGTTCATCAGATTAACGAGGTTTATGAAGCATACATTGCCACGACGAGCGGTTTTACCCTGGAGTCACGGACTGCGTTCGGTTCTGCCAGCTTTGCCGGTGTTTCGGATATGGCGCTCCATTCCGCGCTGCCCGGCCGCATGAAAGCGAACGACACCTATACGCTTGTAACCAGCACGTCCAACGGGAGCCTTTCATTCAGCACATCGGGCAACTTCGTCTACACGCCGAATGCCGGTTTTGCCGGCAGCGATACCTTTGCGTATACCGTTACGAATCCAATCGGTACGTTCGGTCCCTATCAAGCTGCCATCCAGGTGATCCCAAGAACGGCTGGGTTGAGTTCCTTGGAGGTTAACGGCAGCGCGGTTCCCCTCCAGAACGGGATTACGTCCTATCGTGTTATCGTTCCAAGCGGGATTGTCAACGTTACAGCAAGCGCACAGCATAACGGGCTTGTCGCCTTTAATCAGGTCTATACGAGCTCCGTAGCCGTAGAGGCATCCACGGGGCCGCTCAATCTAAAGGTCGTATCCGGAGTAGGCGACGAGACGGATTATACCGTACTGCTGGTAACCGACGCTCAGATCGTCCAGTTGGATAAAGCTGCACTGACCGCTGCCGCAGCCTCGATCCTCGGCAGCAACCCGTCGTTCAGCCAGGTAACCAGCCCGTTGACGCTTCCTGCTGTTGGCGCGAATGGCTCCACCATCACCTGGACCAGCACGCCAGGCTTGATAAGCCCGAGCGGCAGCTTCATGCAGCCGGCCTATCAGGCAGGGGATCAGACGGTTACGCTCACCGCTTCCCTGCAGCATGGCGCCGTCATCGACACCCTATCGTTTCCCGTAACGCTGCTAAAGGGTCCGCCGAGCCACGATGTCACGCTGACCCATATCGAGCTCAGTACGAACAACTCCTTTACGGACCTGCTTGCTGTAAAGCCCGGTTTTACAGCGGAGAACAAGCACTATTACACGTCGGTCACCGACAGCGTCTATGCGCTTTATGTGAGACCGACCGTATCGTCCCCGACATCTACCGTTCAATTGAGGTGGAACGACCAGGTGCGCTCCGTGCATGACGCCGTATATGTCGCTTCGGGCATCAACTCGATCGATATGATTATTACAGCTGAAAGCGGGCTGCAAGGTGTATACACGCTCACCGTTAACAAAGGCCCCGACAATGCAGCGATCGGCGGATTGCTCTACTTGAACGGCGGCGGCGCTGCACGCGTAATTCCGCAAAGCGGGAACGTCTTCCACCTTGAGATCGGTCCATTTGCGACAAGTGCCGTGATTCAGGTCGATTTGCTTGACCCTGCAGCCTCGTTCAGCGTTTCGGGTGCGACCCGAGACGGCAATTTGATTACAATTCCATCGCTCCAGCTGTACCCGCAGCCGAATACGTTCGTTATTACGGTCACCGCCCAAAACGGCGCCGAGCAGCAGTATACGCTCATGGTGACCCGTCACGCGGAGCCCGCAGATGCGCAGCTCGACCTTACGCTGGACGGGCGTGTCGATATCCGGGATACGCTCAAGCTGATTCAGGTTCAGTACGATTACGACTATAACGGATTCAATCGAGACGATGTCTTGTATTATTTGCGCAGAATTCAAGCCCTGTTTATCCTGAACATGAACTGATGTCGTAAACCGGTTGCATGCCAGGTGCAGCCGGTTTGCTGCGTGTAAACAACCCTTAGGAGGTTCAGCGCGATATGAAGCAAACATGGACCATTCATACCGCAAGACGAGACGAGTTAATCGACATCACGGCGGAGGTTGCGCAGGCGGTTGCGCGCTGCGGGCTTCGCGACGGCGTCGTCGTT
>JBEPYM010000090.1:0-13414 GCA_041641375.1 Paenibacillus sp. | reverse complement strand
CGACCTCCGTGCTCTTCAAAATCTCCATGGGAAAAGTTCAGCCTCGCGACGTTCATGCCGGCTTCGATCAGCTTCTTCAAATTATCCAAAGACTCGGAAGCTGGACCGATCGTACAGACGATCTTTGTTTTGCGCATGATTTCTCTTGCTCCTCCTCCAAAATAAAAGCATTCTTGCTCTCTATGTTAGCCCGTTGTAGCCGCGTTACGCGCGTTACAGAGCTTCGTAGACAAAGCTGCCAACCTTGCGGAATTTGTTGTACCGGTCCTCGCGAAGCTCGTCCGGCTGTTTGTTGATCAACAAGGACAACTGACGAGTTAATGCCGATTTAATCGACGCGGCGGTTTCAGCCGGATCCCGATGGGCTCCGCCTTGCGGCTCCGGAATCACCTCTTCAATAATGCCAAGCTGAAGCATGTCCGCAGCCGTAATTTTCATCGCTTCCGCAGCCTGATCCGCTTTGCCGGCATCCTTCCAGAGGATGGAGGCCGCTCCGTTCGGAGAGATGACGGAATAAATCGCATTCTCAAGCATAAGCACCCGATTGCCTACGCCAAGCGCAAGTGCGCCGCCGCTGCCGCCTTCGCCGATAACGATACAAAGGATCGGAACGCCGAAGGAAGCCATCTCCAGCAAATTGCGGGCGATTGCCTCCGACTGGCCCCGCTCCTCGGCGGCATTGCCTGGATAAGCTCCCGGAGTATCGATGAAGGTAACGATCGGCCGTCCGAACTTGTCCGCCTGCTTCATGAAGCGAAGCGCCTTACGAAAGCCTTCCGGATGCGGCATTCCGAAGTTGCGGGCGATATTATCCTTCGTGTCCTTGCCCTTCTGATGCCCGACTACCGTTACCGGAATGCCGTTCAAGGAAGCGATACCGCCTACGATCGCCAGATCGTCTCCGAAAAGCCGGTCACCGTGAAGCTCAATGAAATCGTCGAAAATATACGAAATATAATCAAGCGTCGTCGGGCGTTGCGCATGCCTTGCGAGCTGCATCCGCTGCGCTGGCGTCAATGTGCCGTACGTATCGGACTCGAGCTTCTTGTAGCGCTCCTCGAGTCTTGCAATTTCATCGGTGAAATCGATGCCTTTCTCTTCCCCAAACTTGCGAAGCTCGTCGATTTTGGCCCGCAGCTCGGTGAGCGGCCGCTCAAAGGGCATTTCGTTAGCCATGGCGTGCCGTTCCTCCCTTCAGCATGTGGAGCGCAAGCAGCTTGGACAAGGTCGCACGCAAATCCTTGCGATGCACCACCTTGTCGATCTGACCATGCTGCAGGTTAAACTCCGCCGTCTGGAAATTGTCCGGCAGCTTCTGCCGAATCGTCTGCTCAATGACAATCCGGCCGGCAAAGCCGATAATGGCGCCAGGCTCGGCGATAATGATATCGCCCAGCATAGCAAAGCTCGCCGACACTCCGCCGAATGTCGGATCGGTCAGCACCGATATGTATAATCCGCCCTGGTCGCCGAGACGCTGCAACGCCGCGCTCGTCTTCGCCATCTGCATCAGACTGAGAATGCTTTCCTGCATTCTCGCGCCGCTCGACGTCGAGAACATAAGGAACGGATAGCCCTTCTGCGCCGCTTTCTCAATGGCGTTCGTAATTTTCTCGCCGACGACTGAGCCCATACTGCCGGTGAAGAAATCAAAGCTCATCACCGCGACGACAACCGGAATTCCCCCGATCGTCCCTTCGCCGGTAATAACGGCATCCTTCAGGCCGCTCTTCTCCTTCTGCTGCTCCAGCTTGGAGCCGTAGCCGGGGAACTGAAGCGGATCAACCGATACCATATTCGAATCGTACTCAAAAATACGCCCGTCATCGAGCGTCATCGCAATTCGTTCATATGCATTCAGCTTGTGGTGGTGTCCGCATTGCGGGCACACTTTAAAGTGCTTGTCGAATTCCTTGCTAGTCTGAATCATCCCGCACTTCGCGCATTTATTCATAATTCCCTCGGGAATATCGCGTTTGACTCGTTCTGCAGGAATGGTGGCGTATCGCTTCTTCGTCTGAAACCAGTCTTTTAACACGTCCACACCTCTCAAGGCGTTAATATTCGGCTATGAAGCAGGGCCGTAGTCACAAACGCCGCTTCCTCGGCCGGAGGAGCCTGTACAAATATGCCTATGAATGTAAGATAGTGCTTAGAACCTCCTGCACCTCTTCCAGCTCGCCCTCAGGCACAAGGATCTCGTACTGCTGATTCGTCAGGTTAATCGGACGGACTTGTACAAGGAAGCCTTCGTCAGTCAGCCGATTCTTGATGCGATCCGCAATTTTCTGCGTTGGAGCGATATAAATGACGGTCCACATGGGCTGCAACTCTCTCCTTTTGCGGTCCACCCGCCTGTACATTGTCTTTTATCTTACCATATCTCTCTTTTTACCCGCAAGAAATTCCATCAGCGATCTCAAATTCACTTTCCTTGCAAAACGAAAAAGAAGCCCCGGAAAAGGAGCTTCCACGCTTATTTGTCAGAGGTACTATTCTTCCGGGTCGCCCCCACTGTGAGCAATTCGGGCGGAAGCGGCAGCGGCAAGCCCCGCTACAAGATCGTCCAGAAATACATGAACGCCCTTGGAATGATCGTTCAACTCTCCGATTACGCCCGGTTTCGTCTTGTCGAGATAGCCGAAGCTGGTCATGCCAATCATTCCATAGACGTTGATGATGCCCATTGCCAGCGTTTCATCCGTGCCGTACAAGGGCTCGTCTCGCTCAAGCAGCGATTGCAGCGGATCGGGCAGCTGCTTGCGCTCCGCCAGGACATCGAGAGCGACACCCGTATATATCGTATATTGCACCTCGCGCTTCTGAAGAACGGCGAGTACGCTGTCCATGCACTGTTCCAATTGCAAATCGGCGTTATAGGGCAGCTGGAGCTGGTACACGATATCCGCAATTTGCTCAATCGTAACGCCGCGCTGCTGCAAGAGCTGAACTACCGGTTCCTGCGTCATGTCCATTCCCTCCTCCTCGAGCTGGTACGCGGAACCATTCCGCTCATGGCGTAAATGCCGCGTTCCTATATGTATGCGAGGATCAGGCGAACATGACATTACTTGTGAAAGATTACTTTGCCAAGCACATGGGACAGCGGTATGCTGCCGATCGCGCGGGAATCGCTGCTATGGTTGCGGTTATCCCCGAGCACAAACAGGTGGTCTTCGGGCACCAGTACGGTACGGTCCGGATTGCCCCTCATCGCTTCCTTGATGTACTCTTCCTCAAGAGCATTTCCATTGCGGTACATGACATTGCTGCGGAACTCCAGGACATCTCCGGGCAGTCCGATTACCCGCTTGATAATGAGGTTGTCCTGCGTCAGTCCGAACACTCGCTGCACAATCGGATGCTCCACAAAGCCGGAGCTCCAGCCCCGCTGCTGCGTGATCCGCCTATCTACGATGACGACCTCATTGTAATGGTATTGATCCGTTGCCTTCCAAACCATCGTATAATCCTTGTCCTGATAGCTTGGCTGCATCGAATCGCCCTTCACTTCATACGGCTGCAGCAGGAAAGCGTTCACGAGCACGGAAATTGCAAGCGCAATTCCGATCATTCGAGTCCAGCTCCAGGCTTCCTTCATCAGCTTCGCGCCCATCGGTCGACTCGCTCCTTCGGTCTTGATTGATGTAGTCTATTTTACACGAACGGCACCCCTGCCGAAAAGAGCCTCGATCTGCAAATACAGCTTGTCTGACGGCTGTACCGCATATTTCGATGGCAGCGCCAGCACCCGCTGCCCCTTCTCATAATACAGAATGACCGGCAGTCCGCCCCGATTGATCGACAGCAGCGAGCGCAGCGCTTGCAGCTTATCCTCCCGCTCGTCGGCTTCCCCGATCTTGATATAAAGCCGCTGCTGCGGGCTTGGAGTTGGGGAGAGCTGCCTGGGAGCTGAGGCCGGTCCCGAGGCTTGTCCTGAGACTTGTCCTGAGACTTGTCCTGAGCTTTGTCCTGAGGCTTGTCCTGAGACTTGTCCCGCCCGCTCCCGGCGCGACGCGCCTCTCCCCGGAGCCGGACGTGAGCGCCTGAGCTTCTCCATTAGATCTGGCTGCTGCACCGCGGTCGCAGCTTCAGCAATCAGCTTTACCTGCTCCTCACCCTGCTGCAGCTTAGCTCGTACGGCCAGCAGCTTGCCGCGCTCTGCCGCGCCCGATTCGGACAAGCTTCTCCACAGCTCGGGGAATACAACCACCTCAACCTTGTCCGAGCGGTCCTCCAGCTCCAGAAACGCCATCGTCTGTCCCTTGCGCGTCACGATCGGCTTGCTGGAGGCAACCATCCCTGCGGCAAGCGCCTCCGTTCCGTCCGGAAGCTCCGCCAACGCATAGATCGGGGAGAACCCCTCCCGCTCCAGCAGCTCCAAATAATCGTCGAGCGGGTGGCCGGACAGAAACATCCCGATATATTCTCGTTCCAGCTCGAGCTTCTGAAGACCGCTGTACTCCCGAATTTGCGGTGCCTCCACCGTCCAATTCACCTGCTCCGGCAAATTGAACAGCTGAAGCTGCAAATCCTCCCGCTCCTTCTTCCACTTGAGCGCTTTCTCCGTCGCTTCCTCCAGCATCGCGAGCAGCTGTGCGCGGTGACCCTCAAGTGAATCGAGCGCTCCGCACAAAATCAGCGATTCCAGGACGCGCTTGTTGCAAACTCGAAGATCAATGCGGCGGCACAGCTGTTCCAGAGTGCCGAATCGACCGTCCGCATCGCGCTCCTTCAGAATCGCTTCAATCGCCTGTACGCCGACGTTCTTGACCGATGCCATGCCGAAGCGAATGCCGCCCGCAACCGGCGTAAAGCTAACGCCGCTCTCGTTAATATCGGGCGGCAGCACGGCGATGCCAAGACGCCGGCATTCGTCCACATATTCGGCCGTCTTCCGATGGTTGCCGGTTACGGCCGTCAGCATCGAAGCCATAAAAGGCACCGGGTAATGCGCCTTCAAATAAGCCGTCCGGTACGCGAGGACGGCGTAGGCAGTCGCATGCGCGCGCGGAAAGCCATAATCCGCAAACCGTACGATCATGTCATAGACGCGGTTGGCATCCGTCTCGGAATAGCCCTGTCGTACGCTGCCGGCAACAAATTTGGCCCGTTCCGCATCGAGCACCTCGCGCTTTTTCTTGCTGACCGCACGTCGAAGCAGATCGGCTTCGCCAAGCCGGAACCCCGCCATCACGGAGGCGATCTGCATAATTTGCTCCTGATATACGATGATGCCGTATGTGTCTCGCAGAATCGGCTCCAGGGAAGGATGCGGATACTGCACTTCCTCCAATCCATGCTTCGCCCGGATATATTGCGGAATAAATTCCATCGGCCCCGGGCGGTACAGTGCGAGCACGGAAATAATATCCTCGAAGCCGCTCGGCTTCATCTCCTTCAGCACACGCCGCACACCTGCGGATTCGAGCTGAAACAGCCCTGTCGACTCCCCTCGCCCAAGCATCTCGAAGGTCGCTTCGTCATCGTCGGGAATATCGCGCAGGTCGAAGTCTGCCCGTCCATACAGAGCTCGAATCCAATCCACGGCCCGCTCGATGATCGATAGCGTCCGCAGCCCCAGAAAATCCATCTTCAGCAGCCCGACAGCTTCAATATCCTCCATCGCGAACTGCGTGAGCGCCGTCCCGCCTGTTCCCTCTTGCAGAGGCACGACGTCGGTCAGCGGATCGCGCGAGATGACGACGCCTGCAGCATGCGTTGAGGCGTGGCGGGGCAGCCCCTCCACCTTGCGCGCCGTCTCCAGCAGCTCCGCGATCTTCGGCTGCTTCGCGCTCAGCTCCCGCAGCTCCGGCACAGCTTCCAGCGCTTCGCGCAGCGTCACGCCAGGCCCGCTGGGAATCAGCTTGGCTGCCTTGTCCACATCGGCATACGGCAAGTCCAGCACTCGTCCGACATCGCGAACGGCGGCGCGGGCTGCCATCGTTCCGAAGGTGATAATCTGGGCAACCCGGTCGGTACCGTATTTGCGCGACACATAGGCGATAACCTCGTCGCGGCGCTCGTCGCTGAAGTCGATGTCGATATCCGGCATGGATACCCGCTCCGGGTTAAGGAACCGCTCGAACAACAGCCCGTATTTGAGCGGATCGACGTCCGTTATTCGCAGGCAATACGCGACAAGGCTTCCCGCGGACGAGCCCCGCCCCGGACCTACGGCCACCCCTCGCTCATGAGCGAACCGGATGAAGTCCCAGACGACCAGAAAATAGTCGTTGTACCCCATACGGTCTATTACGCCAAGCTCATAATCAAGCCGTTCGATTGCGCGAGCCCGTAAATCGCCGGAAGTCCAGCCCGGGTTCGCGCCGTAACGATGCTCCAGCCCTTCGCGGCACAGCGCCGCCAAATACGCAGCGGCATCTTCGGCTTCGCTCGGCAGCGGCTCATAACGCGGCAGCCGCGGCACCCCGAGCTCCAGCTCCACACTGCACAGCTCCGCAATCCGCGCCGTGTTCGCCAGAGCTTCAGGCGCATAGCGGAACAAACGCTCCATCTCCTCGCCTGACTTGAAATACAACTGATCGCTTGCAAACCTGAGCCGTTGCTCGTCCGCCACCGTTTTCCCGGTTCCGATACAAATAAGCACATCCTGAACCGCCGCATCCTCGCGCCGGATATAATGGACGTCGTTTGTTGCGGCCAGCGGGATGCCCGTGCGGCGATGCACCTCGAGGATTCCCTGGATCGCCTTCTTCTGGTCGGCAATCCCGTGATCCTGAAGCTCCAAATAATAGTGGTCACCATAGATATCCCGATACCGCTCCGCCGCAGCCACGGCCTCCTCCAGCTTATCCGCCAGCACCAGCTGCGAAATTTCACCGGCCATGCAAGAGCTCAGGCAAATGAGACCCTCCGCATGCCTGCGCAGCGCATCCAAATCAACTCGCGGCTTGTAATGAAAGCCCTCCAGGTGCGCAATGGAGCATAACCGCAGCAGATTGCGGTAGCCATCGGCATTCCTTGCGAGCAAAATCAAGTGATAAATCGGATTGTCCTTGCGCGCGCCCTTATCGGTCCGGCTGCCCGTCGTCATATAAAATTCGCAGCCGAGAATTGGTTTCACGCCGTGCTCCCGGCAAGACTTATAAAATTCAACGGCGCCATACATCACGCCGTGGTCGGTAAGCGCCAGCGCGGACATGCCGCAGCGGGCAGCCTCCTCCGCCAGCTCACGCACACGGGCGGCGCCGTCAAGCAAGCTGTATTCGCTATGGACATGGAGATGCACGAACGGTATCATAGCCATCAGCTTCCCTTTCGCCAAACATACGTTCTGTCTTCTATTCTACCTTTTTCCTTGCCAAAAAGCCACCTTCCAGTCATAGACGCACTTCCCCCGCATACAATTTGGTAAACGGACAACCTATGGCGAGGTGGCGGCATGCATTACTTTTTGACCAAGGCAATACTCGATTTCTGCGTTGCGTTCGGCGTCGTCATGGGAGCTTCGCTCCTGGTCGGCGTCGGTGCCGTGCTCACGCTGCAGCCGCCCAAGCTGTGGATGGAAACCGTCTCGGAATCGATCAAAATTTGGGCGGTCGTCGCCGCAATCGGCGGAACCATCGATCCGATTCGGGCGATTGAGAGCAATATGCTCGACGGCCAGCTGTCCAGCGTTGCGAAGCAAATTATTAACATCGGGATTGCGTTCCTTGGCGCCCATCTCGGGTACGAGCTCATCCGCATGATTACAAGGGGCGGGGGGTGAGCGCATGCTGCTCGGCTGGCTCCGCGGCATCGGCTTGTTTCTGTCCGGCATGATTGTGGGCAGCGCCTTGTTTAACGCAGCGATGCACCACAATTTCGAAACGCTCGTACAGCGCAACAACGCGCTCGAATCCGAGCTGCGCACTCTGAAGCAGGACCTCGAGCAGGAGAAATCGAGCAAAAACAAGCAGTCGCTCATCTCTCGAATCATCGTTCATATCCAGGCTGCGGACGGCTCCGAGCCGCTTGATCCGACCGTTGCGGCTGCGCTTCGCGAGCGGATTCGCAGCGATCTGAAGGCTGCCATAGGCAAACCTGCAGGATTGCCCGACCTGTACGAACGGCTCATCCAGGATGAATATCATAATATCCACGAAAAGGATTATCGCATCAGGGTGCAATATATCTCGATTGTGTATTCGGAGATGCAGGTTTGGGTGACGGCGCGGCCCTTCGTGCGAACTGTCCCGTAATTTGCTACAATGTTGAAAATGATCAATAAAGGGGATTCCCGCATATGACCGAATTGATTTCGTGGGCGCTCACGGCGCTCGTTGTGTTGTTCTCCGCACTCTCCGTCTGGTTCAGCTTCAAATCGCGCAGGGCGAAGGATTTGAAGGAGAAAGCGCAGCTCACATCCAAAATGAACATTTGTATGGGCGTGATGCTGATCGCCATTTCCTTCGTGCAGCTTCTGTTTTTTGAGGAATCCACCGTTCGAACGGTTGTCGGCATCGTATTTCTGCTGCTGGGGCTGTTCAATCTATTTGCCGGACTTCGCAACCTGAGCTTGCTGCGCAGGTAGCTACACCTGGTCAATGACCTGCGCGGTCAGCATCGCCTTGCAGACGAGCAGGTCGCCGTGATACACCTCTACATCCACCTTGCCGAATTTGCGGCTCAGCTCGATAATCGTCGGGCGAATTTCAATTTCATTATCGATTTGCAGCGGGCGAACGAGGTACGTCGAGATGTTGTCGAGTACGAGGTCGCCTTTTTTTACCCGTTTCACAACCCGGAAGGCCGCCTGCGTCATCAGCGTAGTCAGCACACCCTCCGAAACGGTGCCCAGCTTGCTCGTCATCTGCGGTGTGATCGAGCCGGCATAATAATAGCTGCCTTCTTCTCCCCGCCGCTCCTCGAAGCCAGCCCAGATCAGGTCCTCGAACGTCTCCCCGATTTGCGGCTGCTTCTGGATAACCTGCATGCCGCGGAGCACATCCTGCCTCGAAATAACGGCGGTCAGCTTGCGATTGTTGTCCACGATCGGCAGCAGCTCGATGCCTTCCCACACCATCATGTGGGCAGCGGCGGCGACCGAGGTTTGCTTCGTGACGGTGAGCGGATTGCGCGTCATGAGCCGCTCGATCGGCGTTTCCGGCGCAGCGCCCACCACATCCTTGGAGGTGGCCATGCCTACAAGCCGGTTCCACTCATCCACAACGGGGAGCCGGGAGTGTCCGCTTTCCTCCATCTTTCGGCGCCAATCGGCTGCCGTTCCACTCGATTTCAGCGTAATGAGCGGGCTGTCGGTGGCTGCGATATCTTCAACCAGCATTATTTTTTTCTTGATCAGGCGGTCGTAGATCGCCCGGTTGATCATCGACGCTACCGTAAACGTATCATAGCTGCACGAGATAATCGGAAGCGCCTGCTCATTCGCCAGCCGTATCGCATCCTCGTCCGCGCCAAAACCCCCGGTGACAAGGACACCCGCTCCAAGCTTCAAGGCCGTCTCATGGGCGCGCGTCCGGTTGCCGACGATCAGCAGGTCGCCGCTGCTGATATATTTGATCATATCCTCCAGCTGCATGGCACCGATGACGAATTTATGAAGCGTCTTCTGCAGTCCTTCCGAGCCTCCAAGCACCGTGCCGTCTACAATGTTGGCGACCTCCGCGTACGTCAGCTTATCAATATTGTTGCGCTTCTGCTTCTCGACCCGAACCGTACCGACCCGTTCCACCGTAGACACAAGCCCGAGGTTTTCCGCCTCCTTGATCGCCCGGTAAGCCGTTCCTTCGCTGACGTCCATATCGCGTGCGATTTTGCGCACCGAAATTTTGCTGCCCGGCCGCAGCGATTCAATATGTCGAATAATTTGCTCGTGCTTCGTCAACGTCTCCAATCCATACGATTCCATGTGCACTTCATCCTTTGCTCGAGCTCGCTCTGTGCTACTCTGTATTACTCCATTATAGGCTTCTGTATGAGTATAGACAAGCAGGAGCGATTATGAATGTTCGGGCTGAGCTCGGCTTCAGCGGAAATGGCGCATGCTGGCGAGTGCGGCTGCTGTTTGCGGGTGTCGCGAATTTTCGAGGGGTCGGCAGCGGTGCGCTAACGATACGAGCATAGCTTATTTCGGCTAAATTGCACCATTCCTAATTGTAACGATACCCAGCAACTCTATTGGATGACAACATGTGAATTAGAGATTGGTTTCGCTGGAATAAGGCTCGTCAGAATTGTTATCTTGGGAAATACCGGGGAAATTACAAGATAGCGTTTGTGGGGATCGTTAAAATATGAAGGTACGAGGAGTCTCGCACGAATGTGTATAACGAAATTTTGCGCGGCGGCAAAGAGTGCACCTATTTGCGGGCGCTGCATTAGCGGCGACTTCCAGTCCCATTCCAGCTACCGTGTGACAAGCAACTCTGTGCAGCTCGGAAAAGCGGCAGGAGCCGATGCTGCTGTCACCGCGCTGCAAGACAAACTGCCCCACGAGGTAGCTTGGACGGAGGTGAAAGCTGTACTAGGCTATGTAATCTCGTAGCACACCACACGATCTCGAGTGGTGGGTATACTTGCCGCCGTCTGCTTCACTCGTTTCCATGCTTCCCAAAGAATATCCAGCCTCACTTGGCAAGGCGCCAATTCATTCCGCAGGATCATCAGGAATTTTGGGTTTCTCAATAGCAGCCTCATGGATCCACAATTCAAACTCGGATCGTTCAGCCGGATGTTCAAAGCGTTCCTGGATGTATGACAGATCCAAGTCTTCATAATACATAAGAAGCATGCGATACCCCCATTCCCGAGACTCTCCTGACTTCCAATGAACCGCAGCTCTCAGACGATCAAGAATAATATCTTCGATTCCAATGATATATACGGATCTGTCCATGACCGGCAATTCCGTCACCTTGCTGTAGTCCCCTGCCAGTTCGCTTGACGGTACCTCTACCGTGACCCCTAACTTGTCGTGTATCCAGTTTTTCCCTAACCTCGTGAACCCTAATTGCTGGAGTATGTCATTGGTCTGTTCATGTCCTTCCATAACAAAATCAATATCATGCGTTGCATATTCGACTGACAGCCCGCCGACAATGATGGGTCGAATGCCGAGTGGAACCATCATCTCCGTAATGATGGCAGCAGTATGAAGCATGATTTCGAATTTGCTTTGCCCGTAGAGCCGATTCAGATCCTGCCTAGCTTTTTCTAAGCTTTTCAATGATCAGCACCCGACTTTCCTTGTCATAGTGTATGCTGCCTGACTTGACGGCTCTTCTGAACGCTGTGACAGCGATATTGTTTAATGCCTTCACTTCATCAGCCGACCTTGGACGGTTTCGAGATAAGGGCCACCCTTGGGCTTTGGACTTTTCTCGAAACTCGGCAACAGAACGGTTCATTTCCACCTTACGTTGTTCCAATTTATTCTGGATATCCCGAAGTGACAGTTTCCGCACAGGGCCCGCTCCCCCTTTTTGGCTTTCTATCGTAATCTTACCATATTGGCGTTCAGGAGAGGAAAGATTCACCTACAGTTCTGTAATTGATCACTCGTAGCGCAGATGCGCTAGTGTTATGACTGCCCGTCGCACAATAGAAGAAGCCGGCCCCCTGGGACCGGCTTACTCTCATCACAGTTATTCCCGTCGCTACCCGCGCACAATTTTGCGCAGCGTCTTCTCCATCTGCATGCGGCGGTAAAGCTGGATGCGACGAAACTCCTTCCGGGTCTCCTCGTCGACGCGGAGCACGCGGTACAGATGTGCGGAGACGAGCAGCAGCGCCATCGCGATCCATGCAATCGCAAATATCGTCGGGAGCGTCCAGCCTTGGCCGACCTCCAGTCGCGGCACCGCATAGACGGCCAATCCGATCGTCGCGCCGAGGTATAGAATGTACTTGGTTTCCTTCATAACGGGTCGGGCCCCTTTCCCCATACTTGTTCTACAACCATTGTATGAGACAGGCTTACCGATTATGTCCAGCGACGATGATATCGTCAAGCAGGCCGTAACGGGCATTACCCTCCCTGCATGTAAAAAAAGTAGAACAGCGCCTGCAGCAATCCGATCAATCCGCCCAGCAGCGCGCCCAGCCACGTGATGGCCCGAAACTCCTTGCCGGACAAATCCAGCACGATCCGCTCCAGCTTCTCGATCGGGAACCGCTGCACCTCGGCTTCAACAAGCTCAGGGAGCCGGACTGCGGCGACGAGTCGCTCCATATTGCGAGCGGCGATCCTCACGCCTCCTTCGACCATGTCCGGAATGCGGCGAATGAGCGAATCGCGGAATGGCTCGCTGACCGAGCGCATCTGCGCACCAAGCAGTCCGTCCAACCATACGCCGCCCTTCACGGCCTCCCGAACTGCCTCCCCAAGCTTCGCGCGTACATCAATACCGAGCCACTCGCTCAGCTTCACGGTCAGCGGCTCCGTCTCCAGCTCTGTCAGCTTCCGATGCGCAAAGCCATATACCGCCCCGCGAACCTGCTCGGAAGCAAGCGCCTCGTCCAAAGCGCCGCGAACCTTGACCACCATCTTGTCCTGATCGACGAACATACCCGCCAGCGCGCCAAGCAGCCCCCCGCCTCCGGCACTCTCGAGGAATCGTCCGGTAAGCCGACGGATGAGCAGCTCCCCGCTTCCAGACATCAGCTCCTCCCGGATCGCGCCGAGCAAGCTATCCGTCGCCTTGACTACCAGCTCATGCTTCAATTCCTCGCTCCAGCCGGGTACGATGTCGGCAAGCGTACGCTCATCGAGCCGGTACGCCTCCCACATATGACCCAGCATCCGTTCCGCCAATTCCTCCGATACCTGCAGCAGCTGCTCGCGTCCCTCCGCCATCCGCTCCGCACCTACGGCACGTGCGGCAAGCTCTTCCACGGTATGCTCGCCGCCAAGCCATTCGTCCATAAGTCCGGAAAGCTTGCCGGACAGCCGCTCCTTCAGATCCGCCTTGTCCAGCGCCTTCACAAGCCCCTCGGATGTAACGAGATACTCGCTGACCACTTTGCCAAGCGCAACGGCCACTTCATCCCTCCGCTTCGGAATGAGTCCAGGCGTAAACGGCAGCTTGCGGCCAAAAAGAAATTTTGCTTCCCGCGGATGAAACAACATTTTGATGGCTAAATGATTGGTGACGCCGCCGATAATCGCAGCAACCGCCACGTTAATTGGAATAATCCACGCATTCATCGCATACCCCCCGAAGCACCAAGGCTTCTGTCCCTTCATATAGTGAAGTAGCGTTTAAAAAAGTTACATCCTCTGGTACCCGAAGGCTACCCTTGCAAGTGTGGTTTGGAAGGAGACCGGGTTCATGTTGACAACCAAAGTAACGGTCCATGTGCAGCAAACCGGTATGCTGCCCGGCGACCAGGCTCTGCAGCTAAGCGACGCGGTCATGCGCAAGTGGCGGCTGCAGGCCAATCAGTCCAT
>JBEPYM010000089.1:0-13453 GCA_041641375.1 Paenibacillus sp. | reverse complement strand
ACCGAGCGGGATATAGCCAAAGGAGGGAACGACGATGGATCGCCAATTGATTCAGGAGCAAGATGGGGAGCTGTGGACCGTGGAGGGTCATCCCGACATCAAGCTCAGCTACAAGATCAAGCGGGTACTCGCTGAGCACCAGTCGCCCATCCAGCATATTATGATCGCCGATACGGCGGAGTTCGGTCCGGTGCTTGTGCTCGACGGCGTCGTGCAGTCCACCTCGAAGGACGGTTTTATTTATAATGAGATGATTACGCACGTGCCGCTGCTGTCGCATCCAAATCCACGCAACGTGCTGATTATCGGCGGCGGCGACTGCGGTGCTGCCCGCGAAGCCGCCAAATACCCGAACCTGGAACGGATCGACATGGTTGAAATTGACGAAATGGTCGTACGCCTCTGTCTGGAGCATTTGCCGGAGGTGTCGGGAGGGCTGTCCGATCCGAGGGTGAATTTTATTTTTGACGACGGCGTCGAGTATATCAAGCGGCACCGGAACGAATACGATGTGGTGATCATCGACTGCTCCGATCCGATTGGTCCGGCTACCAAGCTGTTTACGTACAAATTTTATCAAAATGCATTCCTGGCGCTGAAGGAAGACGGCGTATTCTCGTGTCAGAGCGAATCCCCGATTTATTTTTCACACGTCATGAGGGGGACTTATGTGAAGCTGGCCAAGCTGTTTCAGGAGACCCGGCTCTATCATTCCGTTATTCCGACCTATCCGGGCGGCCTGTGGACGTTCGCATACGCCTCCAAAGCTTATGCGCCGCTTGCGGGCGGTACGAGCAAGTGGAAGGAATATGGGCTCGGAACGAAATTTGTGAATGAAGGCATTCTGCGGGCGTGCTTTCACCTGCCGGAGTTTATCAAGCAGGAGCTTGAAGCTTTGGGGAGTGAGTGAGTGCTGCGTGTCTATTGTTGGATGCTTGCCGATGCCATGCGATGCGGGGAGGAGCTGCTTGCTGCTGCCGTCAGCGAAGAGAAGCGGTGCAGTCTGACGCGCTACCGGAGGCGTGAGGATGCCATGCGTACGCTTGCGGCCGAGGTGCTCGTTCGTTCGGTGCTGGCTTCGGAATACGGAATGGCAAACGATGACATCGCGTTCGGACGTACCGCTCATGGAAAACCTTACATCATCGGGCGGTCTGACGTTCACTTCAATGTATCTCATTCGGGCGGCCTGATTGCAGCCGTCTTCGCTTCCACAGCAGTCGGCATTGACGTCGAACGGGAGCGTCCCGTGGATCTTGCCGTGGCGGAGCGCTTCTTCCATCCGCTGGAGGCCGAGGCGCTCCGCAGCTGCGGGGAAGAACGGCGACCTGCGTTGTTTACGGACATTTGGACGCGCAAAGAAAGCGTGCTGAAGCAGTGCGGAGCGGGGCTGTCGGCCCCTTTGGACAGCTTTTCCGTCCTTGCGACCGGCGGGGAATGGGAGGGCAAGCTTGTTGCCCCGGGAGGGGGAATGGTGGCTGTTCGTCCGGTAAACCTCGCGAATGGGTATGCTTGCGCCGTGTGCACAGGCGAGGAACTGTCGGAGCATGAAATGGACGTAAGCAGGCTCGAAGCGGAACAAATCCTCGAACGAATCGGCGGATGGAAGAGGTGACACTTTGGAACGGCAATTTGACAACACCGATTACCGAATTCCCGTGCTACAGCGAGGCTGAAATTACCGGCGCTCTGGCGGAAGCAGGTTTCACCGAAATCGAGGTCTACGATATTAGTCGGGACTTCGGCTTTCAAGGACAGGAATGGGATGGAAGATACGTCTTTGTGTGCGGTAAAGCGAAAGCGTGACGATGAAAGCAATCAAAAATCCACAATTTCTAATTTGTACCATTAATTGTACAATGATCTGAGGCGGTGAGGGAAGTTGGGCGACATCTATATTTGTCCAACTTGTAAAGCGAAAAAGGAAGAGCATCAAAAGTATTGTGTAAGCTCGGATTTTCGCGACCCGGCGGTTACCGGGTTTCGTCCGCTTCCGTAGCGGACTCGTCAGGCGGGTTAGTTTGTCTTATCCTGGCCGATGCCGAGATTCCGGAGAAGGCCCTCTTGCAGTACGTGCGAGAAATTCACACCCTGCTGCTCTGCGGCATCGTTCAACCACTTGGGAACCGTCAGCGTCTTCTTTACGGCTTTCGTCTCCATCGCTTCTCGGACGGTGGGCATGTAAACCTGTACATCCACCAGCACCTCGCCAGCCTCTAATTGCGGCAGAAGGGATTCGAGCGAAGAAGGATCCGGGATATCATCGCCGTCCTGCTCCATCACGTACATAAAGCCCTCCAGCGCCTCTCTGGCCGCAGCGATAGCCTGATCCCCATTGTCACCGCAGGTATTGCATCCGGGGAGGTCTGGGAAACGTACGGACACGCCTTCATCCTTGTCGTAGTGAAAGGCTGCCCAGAAGCGATATACGTCTTTCTTAGCCATTTGTGCATCCTCCTCTAATTGTTTTGGTTGAGGCTGCGCTACCTCAACCCTGCATCCTTCAGTATGCTGTTCTGAGTCTTTGGTGGGAAGCTGGACTTCGGATGCGGCACGGTCACTTTACCCGGCTTGCTTGGGTGCTTGAAGTAATGATGACTTCCCCGAACGCTTATCAGGTACCAACCGTCATCCTCCAGCATCTTAATAATCTCCCGAGAACTATACGCCTTCATGTCCTCCCTCCCTTATAACTTGATTTTACACGTATAATAAGTACGTGTCAATGATATTATACGTATAGAATGGACGTGTCGGAAAAGATGGATGTGTAGTAAAGAGGATATAGACAGCGGGAAATTGCACTTCGATACAAGGCAATATAATCACATTGCCTGGGAGAATGTAGATGACCTTACAAGAATCTCTATAACCGCATCAAGGCAACCATAATTTGATTTGCGGGCGCCTAATGGGGAATATCTCCTGCCCGATTTGTATATGCAAATAGGGATCATAAAGCATTGCCTGAACGCATACGTGCGGTGGCAACGCTCGAGACCCCCGGCCAGAAATAGTAAACAAAGTGTTTACGAGGCCCGCTGTAGACTCTATGTATACAGCAGTCCCCCCTTGTTGTATGCGGGCTTGTTGCACGTGTGAATCCGGGAGAAGTCTTACGCCGGGGCACCGGCAGCCGCAGCGGCAGTGTTGCCCGCAGGCGCAGCAACGGTATCGCGATGCACCGATTCGGCGAACGGCTCGCCGCCGTCCTCCTGCTTCGCTATGAGGGTAGCCGCCGCACAGTTCAGATGCACATTGGCCACCGTCACGATCGGATCGATAATCGGGTTAATCGCCAGCAGTAAAATAATCGTTGCGCCTGCAGGCAGCCCGAGCGGATCAAGCACCAGTGCGAGCATGGACAGCGACACGACGCCCGGCGCACCTGCTCCGGCTACCGCTGCAATTACCGCTCCGATTAGCGCAATCAGAATGCCGTCTAGTCCGAGCGGCACGTAATAAAGCTGTGAGATAAAGACGATCGCCATAGAGAAGATCAGCACCATACTGTACCGGCAAAGGATGACACCAAGCGGTATAACGAGATTGACAGTCGATTGCTCCAATCTGAAGTTGTTACGCAGCACATCGAGCATGGAAGGCATCGTTGCGATGCTGTTGCGGGTGCCGAATGCGATAATGAGCGTTTTCTTCAAGTCCTGGAACGATTCCAGTATCGATTTCTTGATCGTGAGGCGAATCACCACGGCGCTAATTAGCATCAGAATGATGGCAGCGACGTGGATCAACGCTACGAATTTGACCATCGCCAGCAAAATATCGACGCCGGTGCGGGCGATTTGGCCGGCCATAATACAGAGCAATCCGACCGGCAAAATATACATCGTCCACGAAATTGCCTTCTGAAATACTTTAAAGACGACCTCCATCAGCGATAGCAGTGTCTCTCCGGCAGCAGAGGGAACAAACCCGAGTGTAATGCCAAAAATGATCGAGAAAAACAATATTTGCAGGTTGTTGCCTTCCACCAGCGCCGAGAAGATGTTCGAAGGGATCATATTGATGATGAAGCCAAGCAGACCGCCGCTGCTAGCTGAGGTGTTGCTAGAGCCAGACGACGTCTCCGAATCCATCAGGACTTGGCCGAGCGTAGTGCGCGCTTCCCCGCTTAAGCCTTCGCCGGGCTGCCCGATAAAGCCGACGGCAAGTCCGACTGCGCTGACCGTTAGCAGCGCGATGACAAACACGAGGCTCAGGCGTTTCAAATAGCGGCTCGTTTCCTTGGACAGCAGCAATCGCCCGAGACTTGGCACTAGCGCCGTGATCATAATCGGAATGACGCACATCTTCAGGAACGATAAATACAGATCGCCCAGCGGTGATATCAAGGCTGCAACCGGTTTATTCACGATGCCGATCAGCACCCCGCCGGCAATACCCCCGAGAATCGCCCAGGTCGATTTCAGCCATTGAAACTGCAGCAGCCTCTTCAAACCTTCTCTTCCCGTCATGGCTTCGCCCTCGCTTGCTCGCTGTATTTTTGGATCAGCTTCGTAATATTGTAGTTAATCTTATTCGTCTCCAAATATTGATTCACCCATGAAAGCAGGTGGACATCCTTCGGCGCCACCGCCATGGCGAGCCGGTCCTCCTTGTCGGATAGCATGGAAATTTGCAAATATAAGGATCGCTCCGGATTCTCCAAAATGTACCGTTTGATTTCGTTCTCGTCATAAAACACGGCCAATATATCACCGGCCAGCACATCGTTCATCATGGTGCCGTTATCATCGTATTCGACGACATGCGCATTCGGGAAAAACTGTCTCGCGTATTCCACATAAGAGGTGCCTTTGCGAACGCCGACCTTGCTCTTCGTCGATTCGATCACTTGAATGATATCCTTCTCGCCTGACTTGAGCGCAGCCAGCTTGACCCGGTTAATAAGCAGCGCCTGCTGCAGCACGATATAAGGTGCCGAATAGCGAACCTTCTGTGCGCGCGAGAGCGTGATGCTCAGCTTGGAAACGGCAATATCCGCCTTGCCCTGGGCAATCATGCCGACGACCTCATCAAAGGTTTTGGCCGAACGGTTAAACTCCGCCTTCACGCCGAGCTGCGCCGCCAAATCCATCGCCAGATCGACATCGCTTCCGCGCAGCTGTCCCCCCGAATCGACAAAAAAGAACGGCGGACGGTCCTGGCTATACATCGCGACGATCAGCTTGCCGCGATTGACGATCCGCTGCATATCTTCCGGAAGCGCCGTATCTCCGCCGGTAAGCCCCGTCGTGGATTGAATGACGACTGGTCCCGGTTTGGGGACGTTTACCGTTTGAGTTGGCGCATTTGAAGCGGCCTTGTGATCGGCAGCAGCCGCACCCGGATTCTGCGTCGAAAGTCCTGCCTTGGAGCCACACGCTGTGCATAAAAGCGCGGTAATTAGCAGCAGGTAAAGCGTATACATGCGAAAATGACTTCGTCCCATACCTGGTGTACACCTCTCCTCGTATCATCAATCCAAATTATACGGGATACGGAACTTGCCCAAGTTAAAATTTTCCTAAAGATTCGTTAAAATTTGCGCTTCGGCAAAGACGGAATGGGCTGGATGGTTTACCATTTAGGTATCATCGACTACTTTGCGAGACCTGGAGTGAATTTGCGAATGTCATTTGAGGGTATGGCGTTATTTAACGGCTTAAATGCGGTTGAACGATCGAGACTGCTTGGCAAAATGGATAAATGCGAGTTTCGACATGGATCGCCGATTTTTGCGAAAGGCGAGAGCGGCGACGGGATGTACGTGATCGCCAAGGGCGCTGTTGAAATTTACTTGGAAGCGCCAGGAGGTCGTAAGCAAACGCTGAGTATTCTGGGGGAAGGGGACACGCTTGGGGAGATGTCGCTGTTTACAGGGGAGCCGCGTTCGGCTGCGGCGTCGGCAATCCGCGACTCCATCCTGTATCGCATAAGTCCCGAGGTGTTCGAGGAGCTTGTCTCCGAGCATACGACGGTCGCAGCCTTCTTTACACGGCTGCTTTGCGACCGTCTTGTGCGGACGAACGCGAGCCTGCATGAGACGAACGGTATGCGGTTTGATATGGTGCGGTCTTCGCTGGCCCATCTGTCGCCGGAGCTGCGGCGGGCTATTTTTTTCTGTGCAATGACGGACGGGTGCAGCGCAGAGGATCTGGCGGCGATTCTGGAATCCGATTCACTCCCGCAGAAGCTGCAAGAGGCGGCAGATGCCTACCCCCACCTGGTGGAACGCTTTGGTGATTCGGGCTATTACCGAACACCGCTTTCCACCAAACGGGTCATTGCCGCCGTTGCTAACGTTGAACTGTCCATAGAGAAGAGGGAGCAATTTCTTGTCGCATTGGTCGAGCGATTCCTCGAATCCGCTCGAGTAAGAGACGGCGTGCTGCTGCTGAAGGAGCACGGCAGGTTCGAGGAGGCTTGCGTAACGCTGGCCTCCTGCTACGAAAGCCGTCCAGCGGGAGAAGCTCCGCCGTTCGCGGACGCTGAGCTGCCGGCCTTGCTGGCGGCATGTCCAGACGACATCCTGTTTACCTATTACGAGCTGCTTCGGCGTATGATCAGCCAGCTCGAGCCTGAGAACGCCTATCCCCGGCTGGAGCGCGCGATCGAGCAGCATCCGCACCGCTTCACGGCACGCCAGTTTTCCGAGCTTTGCGAGAAAATGGTGGAGATTTGCACGAAGCTCGGCTACCGCCACAAGGCGATTGCATATATGAATCTGGCGGTTGGAGGCAGCTATGAATCGGGACCGCTCGGACTTGACCGTACCGCGCTGGAAGGGGCTATGCGTGGCGATGACGGCGACCGCGCTTTTGCGATGGCGAAGCTCAGCTACGAGAGCGCCAAGCGATTCAGCCTCGTGCAGAGTGCAGTCGGCCTGTTCAAGCGCAACCGGCTGACGCCACTTCTCTCAGGGTCTGCCGCCGCCGCTTCCGTCGCTGCGTTCAGCATGATGGCGCCGTTCGACGGACTCGACCGCGCCGGAATGACGTTCATCGGCATTACGCTTGCGGCCGTCCTGCTATGGATTGTGAACTGGATGCCGGATTACCTCGTATCCCTGCTGATGTGCACGAGCTGGGCGCTGTTTGGGCTTGCGCAGCCTGCACTCGCCCTGCAGGGCTTCTCCAGCGAGCTCTGGCTCTACATCGCAGCAGCGCTGGCGGTTGGTGTCGCCATATCAAAATCGGGACTGATGTATCGGGCTTCCTTATATGTACTAAAGGCGTTCCCCAAGACGTACCGGGGACAGCTGACCGGGCTTGTGGCGACGGGACTTACCATCAATCCGTTTATCCCGTCCGGCTTGACGAAGGTCATTCTTGCAACGCCGATTGCAGTCAGCGTCGCCGACGCGCTCGGCTTCGGCAAGCACAGCCGTGGCTCGGCCGGTCTTGTGCTTACGTCGTTTGTGTTCTTCAGCTGTTTTACGCCGTTCTTTCTGACAGCTGGCGTCAACAATTTCCTCGCGGTCGGCCTTGTCCCTCAGCACAGCTTCGGAATTGCCGCCTGGGCGTGGTTCGCGCTGCCGCCGTTCCTGGTGCTGGCCGCTACGATGCTGATTGTGCTCATGCGGATGTTTCCGCCGGAACCGATTAGCGGCCGTCTGTCTGAGCAGCTGGTCGCCGAGCAGCTGTACATGCTTGGCGGCATGACGCGTCAGGAGAAGACGACGCTCGCCGTGCTTGTGCTCGTCGTTGCGCTGCAGGCGCTGCAGCCTGTACACGGCATCGCCGGCCTATGGATTATGCTGCTAGGCATGGTCATGCTCGTGCTTGGCGGGGTGCTTGACAGCCGGTCTCTGCGCAGCGGCATCGACTTTTCCTCCATGCTTCACCTTGGGGTGGCGATCAGCTTTTCGAAGGTGGCTGCCGATCTCGGCGTGATCAAGTGGTTCTCGGGCATTTTGCTAGGTGCGCTCGGTCCGGTCGCCGCCGACCCATGGCTGCTGCTGCCGACGCTGGTTGCGGTCATTTTTGCCAGCTCGTTCATAATTGCGGGCGCTCCCGCCGTCATTCTGTTTACTGTAACCTTAATGCCGCTGGCGGATGCTACGGGCATTCACCCGTGGGTCATCATTTTTATCGTGCTGCTTTGCTCCAGTCCTTTCTTTCTGTCGTATCAGTCGCAATCCTACATGGCTGCTTATTTCACCTCTGACGAGAAGGCATTCACCCATGCCCAGGGGAGGAAGCTGGCCTGGTTTTTTGCGGGTGCCGTCCTGCTTGCCGTATGTGCAAGCCTGCCGTTCTGGGGCATGATGGGACTGCTCGGCTGAACTCTTTAGGAAGATTTTAGGTAAGTATAACCGGTTTGTCTGCTAAGATGAGGATTGACGCTTTGATTGCACGGAACCAGACGGTGCGTGAAAGACGAACCTACGACGGAGGGCTTGTACGCGATGAACAAAATCACCGAAGTTTCGATGAAGAATGTGGTGGCGGTGCTCATTGTCATCCTGCTGCTGTTCGGGGCGGGGAGCTACTCCGCATCCATATTGAAGGTTGAAAGCATGCCGGACGTTTCCTTCCCGGTGGTCGTGGTGCTGACGACATACCCGGCGCCGCCGAAGGATGTCATGGAGCAGGTTACGAAGCCGATTGAGAAAGCCGTGGCCAACATGGACGGCATCAAAAATTTGACGTCCTCGTCGAGCGACAATATCTCCCAGGTCGTGATTGAGCTGACCCAGGGGAAGAAGCCGGAAGACGTCAAGCGCGACGTGGAGAGCTTGCTCACGAACGTCAAGCTGCCGCAGTCGGCCGAACGGCCGCGTGTGCTAACGCAGGGCTTCTCTTCAACGCCGATTTACTATTTGTCCTTGTATTCGGATGAATTGAATCGAGCGGAGCTAGACAAGGTGCTGAAGGAAACGATCGTGCCCGGCTTTAATACGATCCGCGGACTCGATCACATCGACGTCGTCGGCGATCAGGAAGCAACGATCGATATCAAGCTGAACGGCGACGCGATGAACAGCTACGGACTTTCCCCGTCACAGGTGGCGGGAGCGGTCAAGTCGGCGCTTATGTCGGTCCCGGCAGGATCGGTTGATTTTGACGGAAGCAATCAGATGGCCAGGGTGCGCGGCAATTTTGACACGGTGTACGCGCTGGAGCGGCTGTCGCTGACGACACCGAGCGGCACTTCATTGCTGCTCAGTCAGATTTCGACAATTGAATCGATTAATCGCGGCAAATTTATTACCCGATTTGACGGCAAGCCGGCAATCGCCGTTCATCTGTTCAAGACGAAATCGGCGAATGTTGTCGAATTTTCCGAAGCGGCGGATGTGTTGATCGAGGATTGGAAGCGGACGCTGCCGCAGGTTAAATTCGAGATCGTGCTGAATGGAGCGACCGAAATCAAGAACTCGATCAACGGCATGATGATGGAAGGCTTAACGGGTATGGTTCTGGCTTCGCTCATGATCTTCCTGTTCCTTCGCAACATCAAGATGACTCTCATTGTCATCGTCTCGCTGCCGATTTCGATCCTGCTTACCATGATTGCGATGGCCTATTTGAAAATCTCGCTTAATATTATGACGCTTGGCAGTATTGTAATTGCGATTGGGCGTATCGTCGATGACAGTATCGTCGTGATCGAGAATATTTACAGCAAGCTGCAGAAGGCGCAGCAGCGGGGAGACTCCGTCATTCTGGAGGCTGTTTCGCAGGTGTCGCTCGGATTGTGGGGGACGACGATCACAAGCTGCGCTGTCTTTTTCCCGCTCGGGATGGTCAGCGGTGTGGTTGGAGAAGTATTTCGTCCGTTCGCCATTACGACTTGCGTCGCACTCCTGGCGTCAACTTTGGTCGCTGTAACCGTGATTCCGATGATGGCGAAGCTGCTCGTCATGCGGGATACGAAGCTGGCAAGCACCGGAAGCACGCAGGACGGCAAGGTTTACGTCCGGTATCGGCGTATGCTGCTTTGGTCGCTCAACAACCCGGTCAAAACGTTGACCAGCTCGGCAATGATTCTGATTGTCTCTATCGTGTTAATCGTACCGGTGCTTCCTGTCGCCTTCATGCCGGAGAGCGATGCCGACAAGAGCTTGAACTTCGAGGTGCTGCTGCCTCGCGAGATGTCTTTGGAGAAAACGGACGCCAAGCTCAAGGAGCTTGAAGCGCTCATGGTTTCAATGAAGGAGCCGGGCGGCGCGCCGACCTTCGACTTTATTGAAAGTATGGTCGGGTACGCCTGGTCGGCGGATCAGTTTCCGTACCGCGCGAACATTATCGCTAGAGCGGCGGAGAAAACAAATCCGCAGAAGGCAATCAAGCGGACAACGGAGCTGTTTGAATTCCACCTTCCGAAGGGCTCCAGCGTCTTCGGTCAGGTGCTGTCGATTACACCTGCCGATTCGAGCAGCGGGTTCACGTATACGCTGAAGGGCGAGGATCCGAATGCATTGAAGCAAGGCGCGATACTAGTGAAAGAGAAGCTCAAGCAATTCCCGGAGCTGAGCAATATCAAGGACAGCCTCGACGATTCCAAAACGGAGCTTGATATCGCGGTTGACCACGAGAAAGCGAGAACGCACGGACTTCAGGTCGCGCAAGTATACGATACGGTGAAGAGCTGGCTTGACAAGGAATCGCTTGGCGAGATCAGACTGGACAACATCTTGTACAAGGCGAACATTGAAGTGGGTTCGGTGCACATCAACTCGCTTGAGAAGGTCGGCAGCATTCCGCTCCGGACACAGACAGGCCAGACGGTGCAGCTGCACGAGATTGCCCACGTCAAGCAGGTCAACTCTCCGATCCGGATCAGCCGCGACATGCAGGAGCAGAACGTAACGGTCACGGCGGCCATTAATAGCGCGGATAAGGGAGGCGTCAGCGCGAAGGTAGCCGCTTCGCTGAAGGAGCTGGAGCTGCCAAGCGGCGTCAAGCGCCAGGTGAAGGGTGCCGCCGACGAAATTCAGAAGAGCTTCGAAGAGATGTTTATGGCTATCACCGCTTCCATCTTTATTGTCTATCTGATTCTCGTCATCACATTCGGCAATGCAAGTGCGCCGTTCGCCATCCTGTTCTCGCTGCCGCTCGCGGTCATCGGGGGATTGCTAGGCCTGCTTATCGCGAACGAAACGCTAAGTGTGACGTCGTTGATCGGCTTCCTGATGCTGGTAGGTATCGTAGTCGCTAATGCAATCGTTCTGATTGAACGGGTGCAGCAGCTTCGTGAAGAGGGTGTTAGCGTTCGGGAAAGCTTGCTTGAAGCGGGAGTTTCCAGATTGCGGCCGATTGCAATGACGACAGTGACGACGCTTATTACGCTCGTACCGCTGACGCTCGGACTTTCGCAGGGCGGCTTTATGTCCAAGGGTCTCGCTGTCGTCGTAATCGGCGGACTCACCACCTCTACTCTGCTTACGCTTGTCGTTGTGCCGACGGTATATGAGCTGAACGAACGAATCAAGAACCGAATGTCCAGGCGCTTCTCACGCAGCGAACCGGCAGCGCCGACTATCCAATCTTAATGGCAAAGGAGCCGTATACGATGGTACCAAGAAACAGGGAACAACGTGGCGCATCGACGCTCACGGTCAAGCGGCTTGGCGCGATATGCGTCTCGGCATGCTTGATCGGATCGCTGCTCGCGGGCTGCTCGGCGGAGCCGCCTGCACAGGAAGCAGCCGAAGAAAAGAAAACCATTGCAGTGAAGGTCGAGAAGGTAGAGAAGCTGAAAATCGCCGAGCCGGATGAAGCGGTGGCCGATGTGCAGCCTTCGCTCCATATGGATGTGGTGCTCAAGGCATCCGGCGATATCAAGGAAGTGCTGAAGAAGCGGGGAGATACCGTCAAGCAGGGCGAGGTGCTGCTGCGGATCGATGCTGCGGATGCCGAGCTTCAGGTTGCGAAGGCGCGCCTCGGTCAATCGAAGGCGGTTGCCGATCTGGAAAAGGCGAGACTGGATATCGCGAACGGACGAACCGAGCTGGTAAATTCCGTTGCGAAGCTGGATGCAGCCGTGAAGGAATCGGCTAAGCTGTACAATCGGGCGAAAAACGAATACGATCTCGGCAAGGTGACGACGGATCAACTTGTTCAGCTCGAAACCCAATACAACAATCAGCAGATGGATTTGGACAGCTTGCGGAACAAGCTGGCTACTTACGAGACGAGCAATAGCATCAAGCCGCTCGAGGTGCAGCTGCAATCCGCCGACATCGGCATTCAGGAGGCGACGCGTGCGCTCGCTAATTATGAAATTAAAGCGCCGATGAGCGGTGTGCTGACTTATTTCCCATTCAGGTCAGGAATGACCGTTTCGCAAGGCATGCAGGCTGCGCAGGTGCAGCAGACCGATCCAGTTAAGCTGGTCGCCGAGCTGTCTGACTTGAATGCCGCCAAGGTGCGCGGCAAGCAGCAGCTGCAGTTTTATATTGCCGGAACGAAGGAACGCAGAACCGCGACGGTTACGTTCCTGTCTACGGTTGTCAACATTCATACGAAAACCTATACGCTTGAGCTGGAAGCGGCGAATGCAGATCAGGCTGTGAAGCCTGGCATGAAGGCGCAGGTATTGCTGAATACCGACCAGGATCAGACCGTTCCCGCCATTCCGACCAGTAGCATTGTTCGTGAAAGCGGATCGGCTTACGTATTCGTGCTGGAAGGCGAAACGGTATCCAAGCGCAAGGTTGAGCTTGGTAGGCTGAAGGAGCTGAAGCAGGAGATCGTATCGGGTGTGAAGGAAGGCGACTACATCGTCGTTTCGGGTCAGCATCAGCTGAAGGATAAAGAAAAGGTTACTCTGGCGAAATGAGAGGAGAGAAACGCGTGAACATGTGGAAATCGATACGGTCGGCCGCGCTGGCGTTGACCCTGCTCCTGCCGGTTGTCCCGGCTGCCGCTTCCGGCGGCACGCAGACGCCCGGTGAAACATATATGTCCGAGTCCGTCCGCTACGAGCTGCCGAACGGCTTGAAGACGGAATTGAAAGGAATCTCGAATGAAAAGACGGGGGCCGGATACCGGATCGGCGCAGCAATCCGAATGGTAAACGAGTCCGATGTGGTAAGACGAATTCCGGACTTTGAGCTTCGGGCCATCACGGCAAGCGGGGTTGCTTATACTCTGCAGGCAAGTACAGCGAATGCGGGCGGCGTGCTCCCGATCGCGTCGGAGGAGCTGACCTATCTCTTGACGATTCCGCGCAAGGATGCCCCCGTATGGACCGGGCTTCGCCTCGTTCATGTCAATTGGGACGTCTATCCGAAGCGGGAAACGGTGCTGCTTGATATTCCGCTTGGCGCTGGAGCACAAACTTCGCACACCGTGCTTCCATGGGGTGCGTCATTCGCGCTGTCGCAGACGGAATCCAAACTCGTGTACAAGACAGTGAGCTTCACAAGAGAAACCGCCGGACAGCGGAACGTGCGTCTCTTGAAGCTGGAGGTAGAGAACAGGGGAACCATCTGGGAAGCGAT
>JBEPYM010000088.1:0-13467 GCA_041641375.1 Paenibacillus sp. | reverse complement strand
CAACGAATGTATCCCATGCTTCCAGCGGCTCTGCACCAAGCACAATCTTTGTCTTCAAATCGAGAATGCGCTTGTCGTACTCCGGCCCTACTTTGTTATACGTATCCGATATCAGCCCTATGCTAGGATCGCCCACGCTTGCGCCTTCCATTGCGTCGATAATTTTCTTGTTGCGCTCCACTTGATCCTTCGGAATGCCTGCCGCATACGCGCGCATGTATTTGTCGTACGCGAGGAAAATTTGACCGAACGCTTCCTGTGCCACGATGTCCTTCTTCGCCTGCCCGGTCGCTTCCCTGAAGCCGTCCTTCACTGTAAAGTGAACCCCTTCCAATCCGTTGTTGGCGAGAACCGAGCCTTCCTCGGATGCGCCGTAATCGAGAAATTCCAGTATTTTCCTCACTTTGGCTTCCGGCACTTTCTTTGGAATCACGAACGCACCGAAGAAGCCGCTGCCGCTGCCGACGAAAGCCCCCTTAGGCCCCTTCACCGAGCTAAGCGGCAAGAAGTCAGCTTCTGGCAAGCTCTTTCGCAGCTCCGAAGTCGCATTCCAGGATTGAATAATCGTCTCGAAGAAAATTCCCGCCCGTCCGGCTTTGGCTGCATCCAGCATTTGCGATTTGTTCATAACTGCAAAATCGGGCGTCAGGACACCTTCAGAATACGCCTTGCGCACAAGAGCCAGATACTGCTTAACGCCGGGGTCGAACGTCGTATCGACCAGCTTCCCGTTCACGACGCTCCAGCGACCGTTTGAGCGCGTATACGTATTTTCCAGAAAGCTCAATACACCCATATAACCGACAAACCCAATTGTATCCTTCTTACCGTTGCCATCCGGGTCCTTCTCGACGAATGCCTTTGCGACCTCATACAATTCATCAATTGTCTCCGGCGTCTTCAGCTTCAACTTGTCGAGCCAGTCTTTTCGTACGATCGGCACGATGCCGCTGCCGAGCAGCGGACGCACACGCGGCACCGCAAAGTTTTTCCCTTCGACGGATGTGTTCTTCCACGAATCGGCTGGGAAAGCGGCAAGATGCTTGTAAGACTTGTGCAGCTGAGTCAAATCCCAGAACACGCCCTGCTTGGCCATCTGCAAATATTGCGGATTTTTCGTATCCAGAATAAGCAGCAAATCGGGCAGATCGCCCGAGGCGAGCATTACGTTCGTTTTCTCCGTAATGGTATTGATCGAAACCCAGTTGATATTCAGCTTCGTGTTCGTGCGCTTCTCGATTTCCTTCCAGATGACATTGCCTTCCGCAGGAGGCTGATCGGTGCCGTAGCTGGTGACGATGCTGATCTCCACCGGCGCTTCCTTCGCACTGCCCTGCGTTCCTTGAGATCCAATCTTCTCTTCTTTCGTGCATGCCGCCAGCACCATCGACAACGACATTACTGCAGATAGTGCTGAAACCAATCGCTTGTTCGACCTCTTCATACGATTTGCTCCTCCCTTTTGTGAGAACGCTGTTTTATGCATCATCCCTTCACAGAACCTACCATGACACCTTTGGCAAAATGCTTCTGCAGGAATGGGTACACCAATAAAATAGGAATGGTGGAGATGACAACAGCGGCCATTTTTAGCGTTTCGCCCGGGATGCGTTTCTCCATAGATAACTCGCTGCTTTCCAATCCCGTGGAAGAATCAATGAGCATGTTGCTGAGTAGCACCTGCAGCGGCATTTTCTTAAAATCATTAATGTAGAGGATCGCCGTAAAGTACGTATTCCAATAGCCTACGGCGTAGAACAATCCGAAAGCGGCCAACGAGGGCAGCGACAACGGCAGAATGATGCGCGCCCATATTCCGATATCGCTAGCGCCGTCGATACGGCCTGCCTCCTCCAATTCCAAGGGAATGCTGTCAAAAAAACCTTTCATGAGTAGGACATACCAGCCGCTTGAGAGAACCGGCAGAATCAGCGACCAAATGCTATTAATCAAGCCGAGCTCCCGGACTACCAGGTAGCTCGGAATAATGCCTGGGTTAAAGAGCGTTGTAAGCAGAATGGCGAGCAGCATGAACCTTCTTCCCCTAAGGCGCTTGATTGACAGAACGTACGCGATACCGGCAGTTGTCGCCAGGCTCATGAGAGTGCCGAACGTAGCGAGAAGCACATTTATAGAGGTTGCTTTCAGAAAGGCGCTCGTGGATAGCAGGTATTCATAAGCGCCAAGCGACCAATTCCGCGGAAACAGGATCAGCCGGTTCTGATAATACTCAGTCGGATCAGTGAATGACAATATGAATACGTAATAGAGAGGAAATAACGTAACGAGCGTAATTACAAGCAAAATGAATCCGTTAACAGCATAAAACACTCGATCACCAAGTGTGGGCCTCATCAGTACACACCTTCTTCGCCGTATCTTTTAACCAGGTAGTTGACAATAACCACGAGGATGAGGCCAATCAACGACTTGAATAAGCCGACCGCCGTACTGTAGCTGAATTGCGCTTGTTGAATGCCAACCCTGTACACATACGTATCAAACACATCCGCCACATCGGACACAGCGCCATTCATCATCAGGTATACCTGCTCGAATCCGATATCCATGAGATGGCCGAGCCGCAGAATAAACAGAATCATAATGACGTTGCGGATCGCCGGAAGCGTAATATGCCAGGCTTGGCGGAAGCGCGTTGCACCATCCATTTTGGCCGCTTCATACAGGTGAGGATCGGCTCCGGCTATTGCCGCCAGAAAAATAATCGTGCCCCAGCCGCCCTCTTTCCAGATCGTCTGCAGAGTCAGAATCAACCAGAACAAATCCGGGTTGGTCAGAAAGTTGACGCGCTCCCCTCCCACATGCTCGATCACCCGATTAACCAGACCGTCCCCCGACGATAACATCAGGAACGTAATGCCGACGATGATAACCCACGACAGAAAATGAGGTAAGTAGATGATCGATTGAACCGTGCGCTTGAACCATTCCCGCCTAACTTCATTGAGAAGTAGCGAAAGCAGAATCGGCAGGGGAAAAAAGAACATCAGGCTCAACAGGTTGATCGCGAGTGTGTTGCGGAACAGCTTGTAAAATTCAGGATTGTTGAAGAAACGGATAAAATGCTCGAATCCCACCCACTTACTCCCCATAAAGCCCAAGTACGGCATGTAGTCCTTGAACGCAATTACGACGCCCCACATTGGCACATATCGAAACAGCAAGAAGTACAGGATGCCGGGAAGCGCTAACAAATACAAGTATTTATCCCGGCTCAGATCGGCTATCAGCCTAGCGATTGAACCATGTTTCCCGCGTTGGAGTTGAAGCATCGCCATGCCCTCATTTCGTTGTTTGTTGTCAAGTTGACTATAGGCGGACGAATGAAGTTCCGGCAACCATACTTTTTTGCGAACAGCTGCAATAGCACATTTTTCCCTTTTCGCACTTTTTCGCACTTGATCCTGAAGCTTCGCGGAAAAAAATGAGATTGACGGATAGTCGCTCAATCTTTATGATCCGATCAAGAAGAACTGACGGAGGGATACGAGGATGACGCAATCGATAACAAAGCCCAACATTTTGTTTATCCTGACGGACCAGCAACGGACAGACACGCTTCAAGCTTACGGAAGCAAGTTATGCGTCGCTCCGAACATAGACAGGCTTGCACGCGAAGGCGTTGTCTTCGAAAGAGCGTATTGCAGCAATCCGCTGTGCATGCCTTCGCGGGCGGCCATGCTGACCGGGCGGCACTCCAGCGTGAACGGCGTGCGTACGAACGGCTGTATGCCGCACAGCGGCCAGCCGCTGCTGCCAGAGCTCCTCCGAGGTGCGGGCTACCGCACGGCTGCATTCGGGAAGCTGCATTACCATCCCATGCAGAAGCCGTACGCGAACCAGGGGCTGCCTGAAGGCTACTACCCGGAGAATGTCGAGACGACCGAAAGCGCGGCTGATCTGACCCAGCCGTATCTCGGCTTCGAGACGATAAAGCTTGCAACCGGCCACGGCGAGGTGTGCCGGGGGCTGCATATGCGACACCTAAAGAGCAAACATCCGGAAGCTTTGGCCGGTGCAGGACCGGATGCTGCGCTGCAGGTGCCTGACAGGCTGCTGCACAAGGCGCAGAAAATCGAGACGTACCAGACTGGCGTGCCTGTCGAGCATTACACGACGACCTGGATCACAGATCAGGTTGTCGAATACGTAGAGCAGACGGAAGAGCCGTTCTTTATCTGGTGCGGCTTCCCGGATCCGCATCATCCGTTCACACCTCCGGGGAAATACTGGAGCATGTTCGATCCGGATGCGATGCCGCTCCCTGTCAAGAAGGAGGGAGAATGGGAGGATAAGCCGCCGCACTTTCATGCTTTCGGCAATGGATCATACAAGGGGATGAGCACGGACGGCTTTCTGCTGGGCGCGAAAGATTATTTGGAGGATAGGCGGGTTCAACTGATGAAGGCAGCTTACTGCGGCATGATTGCGTTAATCGACGACTCCATCGGTCGCATTCTCGATACGCTGCGCAAGCGCGGTCTGAGTGATAACACGATTATCATATTCGCCTCCGACCATGGCGAGCTGCTTGGCGATCACGGCTTCATACTGAAGGGTCCTATGCATTACGAGTCGCTGCTGCGTGTACCCTTCATCTGGCACGGACCGGAGCGCTTCATCCGTTCAGGCAGACGAATCGGCGGACTTGTATCGCTGCTCGACCTGTTCCCGACGCTTGTCGAGCTGGCCGGAGTCGCCATTCCCGAAGGCACGCAAGGAAGGTCGCTTATTTGCCAGCTTGAGGGTACCATGGACAGGGGCTTCGAGCGTGTACTGGTGGAGGACGATTCCGACGCCCTGGGTCTCCGCCTCCGAACTATGGTAACGGAGTCATGGCGCATTACGTGCTATGCCGACAAGCCGTACGGAGAAATCTATGATTTGGAGAAGGATCCCTCGGAATTTGTGAATATATGGAATTCGATTGAACCGAATAAAAAAATCGAGCTGCTTTGCATGCTGCTCGATTTAATCATGCAAAGTCAAAGTGGGCTGCCCCCTAAGCTATCCCACGCATAGGAACAATATCGGTCCGCGAGTTACATAGAGGGAACTCACTCTGCTCTAACGGGCAAGCTTGCGAACAAACAAACCGTCAGCAGGACCCAGAGTCAAGGTGTTTGACAAGAGGCTGCCGTTATTCGTCGCTGGGTCCTGATCTTTAGAGCCATTCAAACGCTGAAGTTCCATCCCCGGAAAAAGCTTGGCAAGGTCAAACGTATAGCTTCTGTTAGAGGGATTGGCAAACACAACTCCATGCTCGAACTCCCGATACATGGCATCCGTTGCCGAATGTGCTGTCCAACCCTCCAAATACACCGCTTCATCCCCTTCTGCTTTTACCTTAAGATCTACAGGACCCGGCCCGATATCGGCAAAATAAAAGGTTGCCTTATACTCCTTCTGATTCGCCCATGCAAACGATTCAATCGCAGTCTTGTTGCTATGCTGCGATACGGCGCTGAGATGAATCCCCCGCCCGATTGAGGACGGGTAACCGGCCAGCGGGTCTGCCTTCAGCCTTACCGTAACCAGAAGATCTTTCCCCGGCAATGCGATCCCTGATAAGCCTGCGGCACCCTTCCCGACTATGCCTTGTTCCTTGAGAAGATCAGGAGTTCGCTCGCCAAGATGTACCGCAGGCCCTACAGGCTTGCCCAGCCAGTGTGTCTTACGATCGGTTCCCTGCCATAATTCATCATAAATACCGATGCCCATCCCGCCATCTCCAGGGTAGTTACCATATGTAAATGCCGCATCTACAAAAACGGAAACAGCCATCACCAGCCGGGCATATGCATAATCGGTAGGTGCTGATCGGAAAGTTGCATTCTCTACAATTCGTTCTTTATGTTTAAAGTTGATGTAATTCATCTGTGGGCCTGCAGTATTGTTGGCCCAGAACACGTATCGATTCAGCCCGGTAGACCACGCATTCACGTCATACCCAAATAAGCTCGGCCACCCCTCGCTTTCTACACCGTTCAACTGATTGAAGCCGCGATTCCCTTCCGGCCATTCCTTATCATCAGCCAAAATCAGCTTATCAGGCAACCGCTTCTTCAGCTTATCCAGAAACTGTGTAACACCAGTTCCGTAAACATTAATCCCATTTATTATGCCGTCGTCTTGTACCCCATCATTATCTGCGTCCATGCCGCTTGAGGTATTCGCATGGAAACGAAGCATATCGAATTGCAGCCCGTCGAAAGACTGTGCAATCCCGCCTGTTCCGAACTTAAGGGCTAAATCGTCAATGAGCGCGTCCGCCGCATTTCTGCCCTTGGCATCTCGGGGAGAGGATGTCGAGAAATTATAAAACCATACGAAATCCCCTTCCTTCGTGTAGGGGCCCTTGACCACATGGGGGGCGACATAAGCACCTTCAGAAAATGCAAGCGGGACAGTGCCGTATGAGCCTCGCTGGACGGTAATCGTCTTCTTGGCAGCATTCACACTGACCAATCTGACCTGTTCTGCACGCATCCAATCCGGCTTCCCATCCGTTCCCACCATCGCGAGGCCGATGTCGTCGTGAAGTTCACGCCGCTTCCCATACTCCGTCTGAAACATTGATGTGTCTTTCACATGCAAAACAGTTTCACCCGCTGCAACGGGTTTGGTTAGATGAGTTCCAGCCCGGTATAGCCAGTGTCCGGCAAAAAAACCTTCCGTGTCAAACCGTGGCTGCCGCCCATATCCATTCATATGCACAAAAACCGCTTTATCGGGATAACGTTCCTTAAATTTGCGGAAATAATCCATTTGATTGTTCCGATTGTAGGCCTCCTCTTGAAAAACCTTACCCATCATACCATCCAGAGGCAAGAACATCCGCTCCCACTTCTCATAGGTGAGATTGGCGGCCTCCGTTTCGCTGGAACGGAAGAAAAACGCATGGGGATAGCCTGTTTTAAAAACCAACGGACTCGCTTCTGTTTGTTCAGCCGGATCCTGTGAATCCTTACACGCTGCAAGCAAACCTAATATGACAAGCATTGCCCACTTTTTTTTCAAATCCGCCATCATGTAACACTCCTCGATTCTTTCTGATACTCTTAGTATACTTGGCGCACATCTGAGCGGACAATGCCAATTTCAGATTAAGATTTCCTGATCCTTTTACTGTTCGTTATCGTGAATCGCGGAATCACGGCAGGCCTGACGATATTTGCCTGGCGACACGCCCACCATTTTCTTAAAATATCTGGAGAAATTCGGCGCATCATGATACTGCAATCGTACCGCGATCTCCGCCAAAGTCAAGTCTGTCTCCAGCAGCAGCTCCTTGGCAGCCTTCAGACGGCACTCCGCCACATAATCGCTGAACCCCTTGCCTGTCTCCCGCTTGAACACCCGGCCTAAATATGAAGCATTATAATGAAGTTGCTCTGCACAGAAATCGAGCGTAATGTCGGTCTCGATCCGTTCGTGAATAATTCGTTCCATCTCCTGTGAGATAGATTGAAACCTCAGGCCGTTATGCTCTTCAATACGTTCCATGATCGGCAGCAAGACAAGGTGAAGCATGGCTTCCTCGACTTCTTTGCGGGATCGAAGCTGACACAGCCGTTCCAGCCAAGGTTGATCCTGCGAGAACACCGACAGGCTCCCTCCAGCCTCATGAAGAGTCTGTATAAGACTGGAGACAAGCCTTGCGATTGCCAGCTCATACGCAGCCTGTGATCGGTATTCTTCAAAGATCTCCTGAAGCAGGAGACGCAGCTTGCTGTTAGCATCGACACGATCCACGCTGCGCACAGCGTCCAGAAGCTGCATCTCCAAATATTGCGGATAATAAAATCGACCCTCTTTGCCCTGATCCAAATCCCGATATTCAATGATGAACTCAGATCCAAGCCGCAACCGATGGGTTAAAGCACGTTGACTTTCATAGAACGCTTTAGGAACGTGCTTGATAATGAAATAGGTCTTGCTGATGCCAATACTGACAGAGAGCTTAAGCCATTCTTTCAGACTGGCTTGTATACGCTCCGCAAATGTCAGCGCTTGGCTTGACGTTCCATACGAAGCGCCATCGACGCCTTCAGAATCGTCAAGCACCATCGTGACTAGGGTTTTATTCACTAGTACAGGACCAAGTTGATTGCTGGAGGGCAGCAGCTCTTCGATGACATTCCGACATGCAAACAGCAGCAAATCCCGATCCTTCTCCTCATAATGAGTTTTTTCCAACTCATCCACTTCTATGGAAAGAACGCTGTACCGGACATGATCCAACGAGCACCCAAATAATTGCTGCTTATCCCTGATTTCTTGAACGGTTGCTTCGCCCCTGAGAAGCTTCAGCAAGAACAATTCCTTCAATTGTGGCAAATGCAGTCGCCACTTGGATCTCGATTCCAGCAGATCATCCACTCTTTCACGTATCCAGGCAAATTCATCGCGCTTGCCCGATGCCTGCCCGCTTCCCATCGTAGCAAGCAGTAAAAGATGAAGACGATGAATCGGCCGATACAAATTGGTGGAAACCAAATAGGCCGTGATCGTAATGGCAGCCAAAACCATGGCACCGATCAAGAATGCAATCCTGCCGATCATTCTGGAATCAGCCAAGATCATATGAATAGGGATTATCGAAGCAAATATCCAATCGCGAGTCGTGGATTTCCGAAAATAGACAGCGTGATCGGCACCATTCGCATGGACCAGCAGACTGCCCGTCATGTTTCCTTCCGCTCGAATGCGATCAATTACGTCCTCCGTAAAAATGTCCGTTCCTTGAGGCGAATTTCCCAGCACACGATTGGAAGGATCGATCAATGCCATAAGTGCGCCGCTGTCATTCCCGCCGCCAAGCTCTTCCAGTAACAGATCTACTATCAACAGTCCTGTCGGTTGCTCCGAGAACTGCGGAATTTTTACAATATATTGTATAACGCCCTTCGCTTCTGCAAGCCTTGCGCTCCAGAATGCGCTTCGCTTATCGGTAAGAACGTCGGCATAGCGGGCGGCATAGTCATGACCATAATAAGAGCTCACAGTCCGGCTTGTGTGGATCATCCAATGCTGGTCGAGACTGATCAGGCTGGCTTCCTTCACTCCCGGTTGAGCAAATTGCAAGTAATTTACATCCTGAACCAATTGTTGAATGAGTTCAAAGTCACGTTCATCCAATGGCTTCCGGGTAGCCTGAAGAACGTGAACTGAAGCTGCGAGGTGCTTGGTTAGCTTTTCTGATAGATCTAGCTCTTGCTCAATGCGGAGTTGAAATTGTTGAAGCACCGTTATGCTTGCCTGTTCAGCCTTCTCCTTAGCGGATTCCGCCGTTCGCGAGTAGGAGAACAGCCCCAATATGGCTACAGGCAATGTACTGATCAGCAGAACGAGGGCGATCAGCTTTAGAAAATACTTGTTTTTCCACATGCGGACCGCCCCCTTAGTATCAATTGCTTATCTGATTATTTCTTGTTCTGTTCCGCGTATTCCTTGTTATACTCCTCAATAACTTTATCGCCGCCGCTTTTTTTCCAATCCTCGATAGCTTTTGCAAAACCCTTCTCATCGATGGCGCCAAGAATAAACTTGTTGCGGGCATCCTGATAGATTTTATCAAGCGTTCCGCCAAGCTCCGAATACGTCTTCGACTCAAGGCCAACCGTCGGGTTCAACACGGCGATCTTGTCATTGTCCGACTCCACCTCAGCATATCTGGCAGCCAAGCCCTCGAGCTCTGCGGGATACAGCTTATCCTCAAGCATTCGAATCTGACGATAGCTGCTGAAATGCAGCTTCTCCTGCACCAATTCCTTAGCCTTGCCATTGATCAGCTCATAATGCGTGCCGCGAATGCCCCAGCGAAGCACATTCTGAATTTCTTCGCTGTTCATCTGATCGAGGAATGTGAGCACCTTCTTTAGCTCCTCTTCGGTCTTGACCTTGCTTTTGGGAATCATGTTGATACCGGCAAACCCGCTGCCGCCAAGCACCTTCGGACCCTTGACTCCTTCGATCCTGTTGATCAGCACCACGCTGGCCTTCGGATGGAGCTTGGTTATATTCGCATACGTTCGATCCAATACGTTATAGGCGTTAATAATGATTCCGGCTTTCCCGCTTGCAAAGTTCTCCTCATTCTGACTGCTCTTGGCTATGACGAAGTCCTGGTTAATCAGTTTCTCATCATAAAGCCTCTTGACGGCTTTCATCGCTTCCATGTAAGCCTGGGTAGCAAAGTGCGGAACGAATGTGCCGTTCTCTACGCCCCAGCGATTGTAGCCACCCTTCCACAGGTTCATATATTCCAGAACGTACAAATCCAGCTGCTCAGTAAAACCTAAGGTATCCTTCTTGCCGTTCTGGTCGGGGTCCTGCTCGGTGAAGGCTTTCGCAACCGCAATCAAATCATCGACCGTCTTTGGCATTGGCAAGCCCAGGTTATCCAGCCAATCCTTGCGAATAATAACCGCATCTCTGGAGAGAGGCCGCTGCCTGTAAATACCATATATTTTGCCACCATATTTGGTCGATTCCACAATCCCCTTATTCATACGCTTCAGATTGGGGTATTGCTCCAGATAGGGCCCGAGTTCCCAGAATACCCCGGACTTTACTGCATTGCTGATTACCGGCGACCGGTATTCGATAACGGACATCACCTTCGGCAGATCGCCTCCGGCAATCGACGCATTCACCTTGTCATTGTAAGCCTGTGTGGGAGACCAGATAATGTTGAGTCTTGTACCGGTCAGCTCTTCGACTTTCTTGATGCGCGGGTCGTCCGCCTTAATCGTCTCAGCAGCGAATAGCGGAGTCATCCATGTGATCTCGTAGGGCGCCTTCGTGTCGGTTCCAGCAGGGGGTGTCGTCTTGTCAGCAGGCTTATCTCCAGAAGGCACGGCACTGCATGCAACCAGCATTGCAGCCATTGCTCCATGGAAACTCAGTTTCCAAAATTTCATCGTACATGCTCCTCTCAATTTGGTTATCCTTTGACGGACCCCAGCATAGCGCCCTTGGCAAAGTGCTTCTGAATGAATGGGTACACGAGTAAAATCGGTACGGTGGCTACAACGATTACAGCCATGCGGACTGTCTGTGGCGGCGGAACAAAATCAGCGCTCCAATCACTGGAATCTCCAAGTCCGCCAGTGGTCACCAGCACAACCTGCCTTAGCAGCACCTGCAAAGGCCATAAGTCTGTATTGTTGATGTACAGAATTGCGTTCATGAAGGTATTCCAGTGGCCTACCGCATAAAAAAGCGAAATGGTCGCCACGGAAGGCAGCGAGAGTGGAATGACAATCCGCGTCAGAATAACGGGGTCGCTCGCTCCATCGATTCTGGCTGACTCTTCTACGCTATCCGGAAGCTGCTGAAAAAAGTTCTTCATGATAATAAGGATAAAGGCACCGATTAGGCCAGGTAGCATGAGTGACCATAAGGAATTCAGCAATCCAAGTTCTTTAACCAGCAGAAAAGCCGGGATCATCCCCCCGTTAAACAGCAGCGTAAACAGGACGAGAAACAGGATCGTCTTTCTGCCGTCGAGCTCTTTCTTCGCTAACGGATAGGCCATCAACACAGTACATATTACATTCAACAGCGTTCCGACAACCGTAATGTATACCGTCACCCACAGGCTTTGCAGCAGCTTTCCCGTCGAGAAGACATAACGGTAGGCATCCAATGACCAGTTCGTGGGGAAGAGCACAAATTTCTTGACAAGAAGCTCCTCCGGCGACGCGAACGAACCAGCCATAATGTGGAGGAAGGGCAACAGGCAGAAGAGCGCATAAACACCAAGCAATAGAAGATTTAACCCGCCTAATAAACGCTCCAAAGGCGAATGCTCTTGAATCCTGTAACGTCTCATGCTAATAAATCCCCTCCTCCCCCAAGCGCTTAGCCAGTCTGTTGGCCGTCATTACCAGCAGTAGGCCGACAGCGGCTTTAAACAATCCAACAGCGGTGCTGTAGCTGAATTGTCCTTGCTGAATGCCTGTCGTATACACATACGTATCGAATACCTCGGACACGCTGCGATTCATTGAATTTTGCATGAGGAAAATATGATCAAAGCTTAGCTCCAGCACATCACTGATTTTCAATATTAACAAAATGACGATGGTGCTTCGGATCGAAGGCAAGGTGATATGCCATACTTGCCTCAAGCGGTTCGCTCCGTCCATTCGCGCCGCTTCGTAAAGCTGCGGATCCGTGCCAGCCAGTGCAGCCAGATAGATAATGGTTCCCCATCCGGCGTCTCGCCATATGAGCTGCACGATATAAATCGGACGAAACCACGCTTCGCTCAGCAAAAAATTGACCGGTTCTTTCCCCATCTTCACGAGCAGCTCATTGACAATTCCGCCCTCGGTCGTCAGCAGGATGTACGTCAATGAAACCACGATGACCCATGAGAAAAAATGTGGAATATAAATGACCGTTTGAATGGTTCTTTTGCAAAGCAGAGACCTGACTTCGTTCAGCATAAGTGCAAGAACAATCGGCACAGGAAAGGCAAAGAGCAAGCTCCATATGAAGAGTACGAGTGTATTCCGGAACAGCATCCAGAAATCGCGATCCGTAAACAGTCGTTCGAAGTGCTTCCAACCAGCCCATTCGCTCCCCGATATGCCAAGCGCGGGCTGGTAATCCTGAAAGGCAATCACAATCCCCCACATCGGAATGTACTTGAAGAGGAGAAAAAACACCAGTCCCGGGACAAGCATGGCATAGAGCCAGCGGTTTCGAAGAACTCTCGAGAAACGGCGCGGAAGCAGCCTGCCAGGAGCTGGTTGACCGACTTGACCGTTTACTCGCATCGTATTGCCACCTCCTCAAATGATTGCTTATCAGGGTAGCCGAGCATCATCGCCCGTCTCCGCCTGCCATTCGCGAATAATCCCGCGCAGTCGGCGAACGGTATCCTCATAGTCAGGATCATCAGCCAGGTTGTGCGTTTCATACGGATCCTCCTTCAGATGATACAGCTCATCCTCGCCAATCTCGCTCCAGCTGTATTTCCAGCCTTCCGGTGTAATGACTGTTCGAACCGCTGCGCCGATCGCCTGCCGCGCCTCCTGTTCACTCGCAATCCCTTCCCAGCAGGGAAGCGCCAAGCCGTCCTTCACATGCTCTTCGATTCCACACTCGCTGCCGTTCCACTCCATGAAGACATGCTCGCGGGGCAGCTCGCCTTGACCGGTTAAGTAGGGCAGCAAGCTTCCCCCATGCAAGCCGGGCGGAACCTTCTGACCCAATGCGTCAAGCAAAGTCGGCACCAGATCGATATGGCTGACCGGCTCCGCTATGTGCTTCGGCATCAAGCCTGGCATTCGTATCAGCAGTGGCACCTTCACAGACTCCTCGAACATCACGCACTTGGCCAGGAGGCGATGGCTGCCCATCATATCACCGTGATCGCTGGTGAAAACGACGATCGTGTCATTCTCCAGGCCGCACTCTCGCAGCGTATCG
>JBEPYM010000087.1:0-13532 GCA_041641375.1 Paenibacillus sp. | reverse complement strand
GTATCGTTGACCACTTTTCGGGCGAGAGCATTTTGTTCTTGATCAGACTCATATACGTAGTCAGTTCATCCAATTGCTCATCGGTCATGTTCTCTCCGACAATCGATCGATATAGTCTGCGCAATATAACCTTCTTATGTAGCGGCGGATCGTGAGCATCGGAAGTATGTTGCTCCTCCAAATTTATCTCGCCTTCGATGATTTGGAAGGGGGTCCTGGTGGCACGCATATGCGCTCGAACAACTTCAAATGCGAAGCTGTGTATGGTGGAAAAATCAACAGGAGATAATTGGGGGAATAATCGTTTGAACCGTTCCGTCATGTCGCTGGCCGAGGCACGACTAAAAGTAACAGCCTTAATCCGATCAGGACGAATTCCTTTCTCCTCAATCAGATAGCCAATCCGCATAATAATGGTCGTGGTCTTGCCGGATCCAGGAGAAGCCAACAAGAGCAACGGTCCTTCCGTTTGGAGCACCGCTCTCTTTTGGACTTCATTTAATTCCACTCCCAACTCTACTTTCTTTCGATTGAAGAAATGTTCAGTATTGCTCATTGCCCATGTACCCTCTCGACCACGGAATATCGTACATTCATTATATCATTCTTGACCATCCCGTCCCCGTGAATACGTTGTCCTACCAATGCTAGAAAAAAGAATACAACTCTCATTCAATCGCGGGACGACGCGAACCTGCTGCGCCGGAGCCCTATGTGGCTTGCCATAGAGAGGACAGCTCCCGCTGCCCTCTTCCTGGCGGCGCTGCAATGTCCAGCTGGCTCTTCGTGGGATGCGGAGACGGAAGGAATCGTGTCGCTGATCGAGCAGCTCATCCGTGAGCATAATGTCGATCCGGCGCACGTCTATCTGACCGGCATCAGCATGGGCGGCTATGGGGCGTGGGATCTGGCGACCAAGCATCCGGAGCTCTTCGCCGCCGTCGTTCCGCTGTGTGGAGGAGGCGATCTCGAAGAGGCGCCGGCGCTGTCCGGCATATCTGTCCGGGCGTATCATGGCGCGAACGACGAGATCGTGCCGCCTTCGGAGACGCTCTCCATGACAGATGCGCTTGCGCGCAGCGGCGGCGATGTCGAGGTCATCATTGAGCCGGATCTCGGACATGATCTCACTCGCGTCTACGAAGATCCAGGCCTTTACGACTGGCTGCTCCGGCAGCATCGCCCGAGCAGCTGAGTTCGCGGTCCGAATACGTCATGCCGTTCTATCAGCCGTCAACGCCGACGTATTCTTCAAGCCCCTGAATTTACTCATCGAATACGGAGAACTCATTCGCTTCGATACCCAGAGTACTCGCGATGACTCCACGAAGCGATAGGAGATATCTGCGCCTCTGCTCATCGTGAGTTATGTATTCATCGTAGGCATAGCTACCAGGTACTCCAACGATCACTCTGATAAGAATATCCGCCGTCTCGTTAGGATACTCTACGCGAAACACATTCTCGTCGCACCCTTGCCGGATAATCCGAGCGAATAACGGCACCATCTTCTGTGCAGCTGCCATGACATATTTCTGTTGGAGCACATCCGACTGCATAAGTTTCCCTAACAGGACGGCATAGTCCAGCTTCTGCGATTGAAACGTTGACTTGAGCTTCATGAATGATTTGAGCTTGTCCAATGCACCCAAGTCCGGATCATTCACAGTTGGAGCCAGATAGGCTACTGCCTCGTCAAGCAGGCTATCAATACTGGCGGTCAATACCTCTTCCTTCGACTTGAAATAATGATAGAATGCACCCTTCGAGATACCAGAAGCATATAAAATATCATCTACGCTTGCTTCCTCATACCCTTTTTGCAGAAATACCTTCTCGGCGATGGCAAGAAGCTCTCTTCGCCTTGCCGGATAATGATCAGCAGGTCTAGCCATGCCCCTCCTCCCTTCCATGCGATGAAAGTTATTTATTTCCAGCTCACATTCAATGCTTCATTTAGAAACTTCAACACTTTGGCCATATTCTCATCCGTCATAAATCGCATATCTGCATGCAAATAGTTCTTGTACACGTACAATTCCGAGCGGATACCAAAAGATTTGAGCTTTTCATCGAATGCAACACTGTGACCTGCCGGCACCATCCTATCAGCTTCTCCATGCATCAATAGGAAGGGCACTGTCGTATCTCTGGAAATATGAGCAATAGGGCTGGCATCTGCTGCAAGCTTCTTCTTGCTGTTCACAGAACCGCCAAGCAGCTTCCCGAAGCTGCTGCCGGGATTTGCCTTGTTCCCATCGAGAAACAGCAAATTGAGCAACGAAAATTCGTAATCAAGGAAAAAGTCAGTGGGTGCATACCATGCCACTGATGCCTGCACATTGCTAGCTTCGTTCATGTTCCCATACAATTCTGAATCATACCTGGTCATTCCATTCGTGGTACCGAGGAAGCTTGACAGTTGGCCTCCCGCAGAACCTCCGAAGGAAGCAAAGCGGCCAGGATCCAGATTATACTTGGTAGCATTGGCCCGTAACCAGCGCACAGCACCTTTAACCTGTTCGCCCTGTACAGGCCATATCGCCTCTGTTGAATAGGAATAATTGATGCTTGCTATCGCATATCCGTGTTTCAACAGATAGAAAACTCCAGGTTCAATGACTTCCTTACTGCCAATCTGCCATCCTCCGCCGTGTGTGACGATGATGAGCGGGGCTGGCTTGCCCGGCGACGCCGAGTGCATAGGCATGTAGATATCCAGCAGCAAATGCTTATCTTTATAGCTGCCATAATGCAGATCTGAATATGTTGGTATAATATCATTGTCAGGCCAGCCCCAATTCTTGGCCTTCATAATTTTAATATTATCCATATACCGCATGGAATCAAGCACGAAAGCGGCAATCAGGACAACTGCCGCAATGACAACATATAGAAGTACACGTAATGCTCGTCGACTTCTTGTATTGGATGATGCAAAGCTTGATTTCAGAATTCCTCTCATTGTGTACCCCCCAACACTATAGTTAATAAACCGACCCCGGTTTATTAACTATAGTGTTCCCGCAGCCTGATGTCAATAGGTGCTCCGGTTTGCCAGGGACCGGTCAATGGCACTAGTATCCCTTCGCTGTCAGCACCGTCAACAAGCCATTTCAGATCAAACCGCACATATTGCAGACCGGATCTTATGTTTTCATTGCCCTATATTGTCACTGATGCTTAATAAAATTCTTCCACGTCCATGTCTGCTCTCGCTTCGTGCGTGTGCCTCCCTTACTTCGTCAAGCCGGTACATCCTGTCGATCCCCGGTTTGATCGTGCCATCTGCAAGCAACCGGGCTACCGCCATGTTGTCATCATAGGTTGGAAATGCGGTACTGAGGATGGCTGTCACATCATATTCTTTCGCTTTTTCCTTTGAGAAGGGTTGAACCAAAGAAACAATACGGCCGCCCGGTTTCACAACCGACCAGGATCGATCTTGCGTGCTTCCTCCAACCGTATCAATAACCAGATCAACTTCTTTTAACATGTTTTCAAACGGGGTCGTCGTGTAATCAATCACTTGGTCCGCTCCCAATTGCTTCACATATTCAACATTGGAAATTGAAGCAGTGCCGATTACGTTAGCGCCTTTCCATTTGGCAAGTTGAACCGCGTATTGACCTACCCCGCCGGCTGCTGCATGAATCAGAACGGTCTGACCGGATTCGAGATTGCCTTCCGTAAACAAAGCTTTCCATGCTGACTCGGCGCCTGCTCCGATTGTCGCCGCCTTTTCAAGACTGAGATTGGCAGGCACATGGAACAATCCGTTCAAAAAAGGAGTGGAGACAGGTACCACTCCATATTCCGAATATGCTCCTGGCATCTTGCCGAATACGAATTCACCTGAATTGAATTCCGTTACATCTTCACCAACCGAATCAATGACACCTGAGAAAACGGCGCCTGGTGTATACGGCAGCGACTGGGGAAATTGGTTTTGCAACATGCCACTTCGAATTTTCCAATCCAGTGGAATGACTGCGGCATACACGACACGGACAAGAACTTCGCCTGAGTGCGGCGTTGGCCTTTCCACCTGCTCCACACTCATCACACCAGGACCGCCATATTCATGAACGCGTACGGCTCGCATCATTAACATTGACATTTGAAATCACTCCCTTACTTCTTTGATAATTCATTTCTGCAACTTGAGTCGCTTGAGTCACCTGTATTATAATTTTCTTAGCAGCAACCTTACAAGAACGCACTTTCAAGATACTATGTATCCATTTTGATACAGCAGGTGATTTGTTGTGGACGAGGAGAAAAAGATATGTCCTGTCGAAGAGGCTCTTGCCGTAATTGGCGGAAAGTGGAAACCTTATATTTTCAGAAACCTTGCCGGCCAAACCAAACGATTCGGAGAGTTGCAGCGGGATTTGCCTCAAGTGACACGAAAAACACTTACACAACATCTCCGGGAGCTCGAAGAAGACGGTGTCATCTTCAGAAAAGTGTACCCTCAGGTTCCACCCAAGGTTGAGTATTTCCTCAGCGATTACGGCAAGACGCTTATTCCGGTTATGGGGACGTTGTCCAACTGGGGCAGGACGCACATCCAACGTACCACCTCCACACTTATAGACGAGACGAATCATAATCCCACTACAGGGATCTCAAAAGAAAAGCCACTCCCTTAGAGTGACTATTGACAGGAAAGGTTATGGATTATGATCACAACTGATAAATTGTTCTCCCCATTTACACATGAAATCCAGAACCGGTTTGAGTGTCCAACCAAACTCACTTAACTCGTAGACCACTTTGGGTGGCACTTGGTTATACGATGTTCGAATAACGATTCCATCTTCGTCAAGCTCCTTCAGCTGCTCTGTCAACACTTTCTGTGTGATTGATGGTATGGCTTTTCTCAGCTCTCCATTCCTCTTCGGACCGTTGGTTAAATGATAAATGATCAGCGTTTTCCATTTTCCACCAATAACCTCGAGAGTTGCTTCGACAGGGATCTTGATGTTCTTTTTGGCCATTCTCGCTCTTCTCATATCCTCCACTTTCATTCCCGCCTTCCTGTTATCTCAAGACACAAGGTTACTTTGCAGTAACCTAGGAACTTTTGGGTTCTATAAACACCTGAAAGTGCGTACTACCAACAATTCACAACGTTTGCCATAATGCAAATATACCATAACAATGAGGAAGGTGACACAATGTGAATGTATTGACCGTCATATCACATCCCAGGAAAGAATCACTTACGTTTGCAGTTGCAGACAGATTTATGCAAGGACTTGTGGATTCTGGACACAAAACGGAAGTGCTGGATTTGCATCGGGCAGGTTTCAATCCTGTAATGTGGGAAGCGGAACACACGAACAACTGCTGAAACAAGCATATGAACTTGGACAAAGCTTTTAGGTGGATGCCCTCATATCACTTGAACATGCACAAGATGAGTCTTAATCGAAAAGGAGCTGGAACCATGTCTATGGAATTTAAAGAAGCAATGCGAAGCATCATCCATACACGACATTCCGTCAGACGCTTTGTCAAGGAGCACAACGTGGAGACTCACGAAATTGAAGAGTTGATAACCTTGGCCAATCGTGCGCCGTCGGCCTGGAATTTGCAGCATTGGAAATATATCGTCATCAGCGATCCCGAAGTAAAATCGAAGCTGCACCCTATCGCATATGGACAAGATCAGGTTATCGAGGCATCATTTACTGTCGTCGTACTTGGCGATCTGGAAGCCAACCGGAATGCCGAGTCCGTGTTCCAAGACGATGTAATTGATGGCAGTATGCCCGAACAAATGATGCAAAATTTGATCGGACAAATCGAACATGTTTATGCGAATTATCCCAGCTATTCACGAGATGGAGCCATCAGCAATGCTTCGCTTGCAGCCATGCAGCTCATGCTCACAGCGAAAGCTGCAGGGCTGGACAGTTGTCCGATGGGTGGCTTCGATGCCGCAAAGCTCATCGAGGCGTTCCACATCCCATCACGATATATCCCTGTGATGCTGATCGCTGTCGGCAAAATGGCAGAACCCGCTCGACCTTCGCGCAGGCTCGCAACAGCCTCCACAATCGTCTGGAACGGTTTCTGATTCATTCAAAATAGGGGCAGAGAATCCAAGGAAGCAGCCGACCATGGCTTCATGTGTGCAAGAAGCTTCAAGGATATTCTCACTATATAAATCCGTAAGAGGCTGATTCCATTCAGCCTCTTCCTCTTCCCTCGTCTACTTCACTGCCACCCTGCTGCAATACAGCGCCCATATGATAAACAAAGGTTGGAAAGTCAATCTGACCCAGGACATGATCGGAGAATTGAATGCACCTGCAATTTCAATGTCGCTCATAGCCTTGATTACATTGGCAGGAAACACAGCAACAAGGTATATGGCGAGCAATATCCCAGACCATCTTCGCGTAGCAGGGTAAATCAAGCCTGCGGCTAATATGATTTCAACAATTCCGGTAGCCATAACAATAAATTCAGGGAAAGGAAGGAAACCAGGTACCATGGCAACAAGCTCTTCCTGAAGAAAGAAATGGCTGATACCGAAAAACACAAAGAAGAATGCCATGGCGTAGGCTGCCAGTTCCTTCGTAGACCTATCACGAAAAAAGGCAACCCCCATACGGGACAAAAGTACTAACACAGCAAAACTGCCAAACAGAATGACAATGGTAATCATGTAATTCCACCTCCGGATGAATGTAATACAACAATATTAACAAACAGTCCGTCGGTTTGTAAATAACAATTCAAGGACTTTTACGTATTTAGCACCTTCATGTGAAGCAGGTTAATTTCTGATCCCCCATACAAAAACCCCTACTCTGTGAGCAAGGGCCGGGGATAATCGTATATTAGATGCAGATATTCTCTTGTTATACATCATCCACGCTGTGGAACATCGATAGATCCTCCCCTAAAGACCCTCTCTAGCCTGTCGGAAATATCTTTTCAAGCGCTTCACGCTGCGGAGGCTTAATGTTAATTTTAGAACGGATGCTTTTCGCCCTTTGTTCTGCTTCGTCAAGCGTGTTACACACGCCTAGAGCAATCAAGGTGCCCGCTGCTACACCGCCCGTTCTTCCACTGCCTCCACCGCAATGAAAACCAACCTTTTTCCCGCTTCGATATGCCTCGACAACGTGGTTTATTGCCGTTCTGAACAATTCATCCTGCGGAGCCTCGGCATGGTCACCTAGCGGCACCTGAATCCAGGTTACATCAGCTTCCGGGTACGCACAGCCGGTTGACTCTGCACGCAGGTCAACAATAACCTCAACACCTTCGTTCTTCACCATGGCTTCAACATCAGCCGCTCCACCCATAAAAATGGTATTTTCATGCAAGGATTGATAATTGTTTTGATCCGACATTATTTTGCACCTTTCTTGGAGGAAATGATTTCTACAGGGACCGCTTTCATATAAGCATATAATAATTCAATTATATATGGAAGTGAACAGTCATCACATTAAGTTATTGTAAATGCGCGAGTAACAAGGAGTCACACCGCCCTCCCCGCTTCCTCCCGCCGAAACCCACGAGAAATCTGCAGCACCATAAGCGAAGCGGCCATCGAGATGAACCCGGCGGAGAAGAACGCGAGCTGATAATCGCCGAACAGCGTCTGCATCCAGCCCGCCAGATACGCGGCCGCGGCGGCGCCGAGCTGGTGGCTGGCGGCGATCCAGGCGAACACGATGCCGACCTGCTCCCTGCCAAACAGGTCGGCCGTGAGCCTTACCGTAGGCGGAACGGTCGCGACCCAGTCCAGCCCGTAGAAAATAATAAACAAAAGCAACACAATCGAACCCGCTTCAAGCGCGTACGGCAGAAACAGCAGCGAGATGCCGCGCAAGCCGTAATACCAGAACAGCAGCCATCGGTTGTTGTATCGGTCCGACAGCCAGCCGGACGCGGTGGTGCCGATCATATTCATGGTGCCCATCAGAGCCAGAAGCCCTGCCGCCGTGGCCTCGGTCATGCCGTGCTGATGACTGGCGGGTATGAAATGCGTCCCGATCAACCCATTCGAGGTCATCCCGCAGAAGAAGAAGCTGCCTGCCAGTAGCCAGAAATCTATCGATCCCAGCCCCCGCCGAAGCTGAAGCAGGGCGTGACGCACCGGATGCTCCGCTCTCCCACTCATGGGCTCGCTCAGTTCGGCGCCGAGAGGACGCTGCCCCAGATCCCTCGGATCATTTTGCATAAATAACCAGACCAGAACCATCATCAGCAGCGTCAACGCGCTGGTGGTGTAACAAATGCTGCGCCAGCCGCCCATCGTAATCATCGAGCCGAACAGCGGCAGGAAGATCAGCTGCCCCGCCGATCCGCTTGCCGTGAGTATGCCCATGACAAGCCCCCGATGCGCCACGAACCAGCGATTTGCCACGGTTGCTGCCAGCGAGATGGCGACGGAGCCGGTGCTGAGACCGATCAGCCCTCCCCACAGGAGGACGAACTGCCACGCGGACTCGACCAGAGTCATTAGGAACAACGCCGCACTGAGCAGCGAGAAGGATACGAGTATGACCTGCTTGATCCCGAATCGCTGCATGAACGCCACGGCAAAAGGACCAAACACCCCGAACACGACCAGCTGCACGGCGACGGCCAGCGAGACGACCTCCCGGCTCCAGCCAAACTCCCGCTCCATGGACACCATATACACGGCGGGCGAGGTCTGAATGCTTGCGGTGCAGATGAGAATCAAAAATGTGAGAATCACAATATACCATCCGTAATAAACGCGGCCGTCTTGTCGCAGCACGTGCTTCACCATCCATATTCTTCAGCATTAAGCTGAGTATACGGAACCAGCTTGTCGACAACAACGGCTTGTCGAGGATTTACAGAAGCTTCATATGCGACCTCGGCACCGTTTTATCCAAGATTTGGTTGGACGCCCTGTCGACAAGCTTCACTCTGGGCATATGCCGAATATGCTGAAGCATAATTGCGAGGAGGCTCAGAACATGGAAGTAAAACCGTATTCTCAATACGTACCGCAGCACCCCCAACATGGGTATCCCCACATGTATCCAAACACGAATCCGTACATCGGCATCCAGACTCAAGTGGGCGGCCAGATTTTCGGACACGGGGTAGGCGTTCAAGCGGGCGGACATATCGGCGGGCATGGTCTCGGCGGGCATGCGGAGGGACATATTGGCGGGTATAGTGCCGGGCTTCAGGCGGGCGGATACTATGGCGGACAGGGTGTCGGCCTGTTCACCGGCGGGCATCTCGGCCCTTATGGAGTCGGCGTTCATGCGGGTAGCCATTATGGCAACCAGGGTCTCGGGATTCATGCCGGGGGACACATCGGGGGATATAATACCGCAGAGCAGGACACGGGGGAAAAGGAAAAAGTTGCAGGGGCTGCCCCCATCACGCAGGAGTATGTGGAGAAAATGCTGGCCGGCTGGACCGGAAAGCCCCTGAACACCGCGCGGGCATTCATTGCAAAGTATGGGCTGCCTCACGAGGCAAGCAAAGATCAGCTGGCTTGGCGCAACAGCGATCCATGGATCAAGCTTGTTGTGTGTCGGGAATACACCGCCGTGTAACGACGCATAGGATCCTGATCGCTGTACTGGGTCAGGATCCTTTTTTAGTCGAATCCTTACAGTGAATATGGGTAGCCATTACGCCATTCAGAAAATGCTTCGCTCTGTCGTTATATTTTGTTTCAAAAGAGGATTGATGACTTCCACTAACTCCCAGTCGTTAACGCAATTAGTTGCCTGTATTATACCTTCCTACACATAGCCCAATTTCATCCCTCTATTGCTGTTCATTTTATCATGATGGGATTCGAGGAGAAATAAATTGCGCCGCAATCCACCTAAATCCCCCTTGATTTCCTCCGACAATTCGATTATCATCGAACTATGAAAACGAACGAAATGGCGAAAATGTTCAAGGCGTTGTCGAGCGAGCAGAGATTGAATTTGTTTCTACTGATATACGAGTGGTGCGGAACGGAGTGTTCCCTCGATGGCATGGAGCGATGCTTCTCGAGGGCTTGCTGCTGCATGAATTTGTCACGTTCGACGATCTCGCACCACTTTAAGGTGCTGCAGGATGCAGGACTCATTACATGTACGCGCAATGGGCAGAGCTTTGTGTGTCAGATTAATGAAGAGGCGATTCAAGCAATTCGAAGCTTCTTGAAGTAGCCTCTTTTTTTTTGCGAATTTAGTTCGATTATCTTAGAACAATAGAATTACATATGGTAATACGGAAGGAGAAATGAACAGCGTATGTGGACATTCGACGAGATGATGAAGCGTTTTGAGAACTCGGACCAAAGCAGACTCCTCATCCAAGGAACATGGGGCCTGGAGAAGGAGTCGCATCGCGTGAACACCGTCGGCGAATTGGCGATGACGGAGCATCCGCTAGCCTTCGGTAACAAAAGAACCAATTCCCGCATTACGACTGATTTTGCGGAGAGCCAGCTGGAGCTAATTACGCCGCCACTGCCGTCGATCCGAGAGGTGCACGAATCGCTGAACCAGTTGCATGACGAGGTGGATCAGGATCTGGGCGATGAGCTGCTATGGCCATTCAGCATGCCCCCGCGCCTCCCACCGGAGGAGCAGATTCCTCTAGCAAGATTTGACGAGACGCCTGAAGGCAGAGCGAGCGAGCTGTATCGGCGGAGCCTGGTGGCCCGTTATGGAGCCAAGATGCAGATGATTTCCGGCCTGCATGTGAACTTCTCGTTCTCAGATGAGTTGCTTACGTTCGTTGCAGATACAGCGGGACTTACGGGCAGCAAGCAGGAGCAGCGGAACGAAATATATTCGGCTGTAGCCCGGAACTTCCTGAGGTACCGGTGGCTGCTGATTTATTTGTTCGGGGCGTCGCCTTGCGCAGATGACAGCTACTCCTCCGTCCTCACGAAGGAACTTGATGTGATTGAGCGGTGCTGCCCCGCCTGCTGCAGCGTGACTGAGGATTGGCGGCAATATGCCACATCGCTGCGGGTCAGCCGGTACGGCTACTCGAACTCCTCACAGCGGGCATCGAATGTGTCCTTCGACAGTCTGACGGCGTATATTGCAGACATGCAGAGGCTTCTTGGTACGAGGAGCGAGCAGTACTACAAGCTGGGCATATACAAGGACGGTAAGCAGATTCAATTGAATGGTAATGTTCTCCAGAAGGAGAGCGAGCTGTACTCCTCGATTCGGCTGAAGCAGGCGGCACAGCAAGGAGAGACTCAGCTGCAGGCGCTCGAGCGCGGTGGCGTCGGCTATCTGGAGGTGCGGATTCTGGATCTGAACCCGGACGAACGAGTCGGAATCAGCCTGCAGCAGTTGCATGCTGTTCATGTATTCATGCTGTACTGCTTGTTCGAGGCGAGCCCCCCGATTTCTGTTGATGAATGGAGTGCGACACAGGAGAACCATCATTTGGTATCACTATTTGGCCGGAGACCCGGTCTGGTGCTTACTCGCTACGGATACGGTCGAGGGCGGGTTGCCATGCAGAAGTGGATGCGGGAGATCTTCAGCAAGCTGAAGGAGATCGCTGGAATGCTGGATCGAGCGGCAGGCGCCTCTATCTATTCTCGTGTGATTGAGGAGGAAGCTCGTAAGGTGGGGAACCTGGATCTGCTGCCGTCGTCTCGGATTCAGGCAGAGCTGCTGGCTGGTCGCGAGAGCTTCCTGGAGCTCGGCGTTCGCAAGGCAATGAAGCATCAAGTTAAAGGAGGATGTATTCATGCTGTCTGATTCGCACACTGGTCTCGAGCTATCCACCCAAATCGTGATCGCCGAAGCGCTGCGCCGCTCCATCGATGTAGAGGTGCTGGACGCGAAGGACAACTTCATCCGTCTTCGGAAAGGCGAAAGAACGGAATATGTGAAGCAAGCAACCAAAACCTCACTGGACTCCTACATAGCCCCGTTAATTATGGAAAACAAGGAAGTAACTAAGCTGATTCTCCGGGAACATGGGATTCGTGTGCCAGACGGGATTTCGGTTGGTTCTGTCCAGGAAGGGATGGCAGAGTGGGCACGGTTTGCCGAAAAGGACATGGTGGCGAAGCCCAAATCCACCAACTTCGGGATCGGCGTAAGCATATTGAAGGTCGGCCATTCGGCTGACGCCTACCGGAGAGCGCTGGAGCTCGCGTTCGAGCATGACGATGCGGTGATGCTCGAGGAGTTTGCTCCCGGCCGGGAGTACCGCTTTCTTGTCGTCGGTGATGAGGCGGCTGCCGTTCTGTACCGGGTGCCCGCCAACGTGCGCGGCGACGGCGAGCGTAGCATCACGGAGCTAGTCCGTGAGAAGAACCTGGACCCGCTGCGCGGCGTGGGCTATGTGACTCCATTGGAGAAAATCAAGCTGGGCGAGGTAGAGCAGCAGTATTTGCTGATTCAGGGGAAGGACTTTCACACCGTGCCCGCGATGGACGAAGTCGTCTACCTGCGGGAAAACTCCAACATCAGCACCGGCGGCGACAGCATTGACTGCACAGACGAGATGGCCGAAGGCTACAAGCACATCGCCGTTCGTGCCGCACAGGCAGTCGGCGCGCGCATATGCGGTGTCGACATGATCGTGCCAGACCTGCGGGCGGAGCCCGGTACCGGCAGCTACAGCATCATCGAGCTGAACTTCAACCCGGCGCTGCATATCCACACCTTCCCCTATCAGGGAGTCAACAGACAAGTGGCCGGGAAACTGCTTGATTTGCTGGGTTTCGAGTCCACCCTATCTTAATTGGTTTTGTTATCTCGGCACTAAATCACAGGAGCGGCGCACGGATCCGCCGATTCACAGGCTCTCCTGATCCTCCGCTAGCTCCAGCAGGCGTGATAGACTGTCCGTAATCAGAGCGCCGATCGTTCCGTCCGGGTCGTCTGCGGCATCCAGCAGTCTAATCTCATCTCTTCGATGAAACAGAAGTAATCCGTGCCCACAGGGGCCATTCCTCGTCGTTCTATGCCGTCTCTGCTCGATCAAATACCGCATACGCAACACGCAAGGCATCAGCTACATTCGCCAGACTGAGAAAGCGCGACGACCGGTATAGTTTATAATATTATTTCGTCAACAAACCCATTTCGAGACAGGTTACAAGCGACAACGCCTTTTCGTACGAAGCAAAACGAACATGAACACGTTCATCATTCACCTTGACAATGGATCCCGTTCCGAATACCCGATGCTTTACCGTCATTCCTTCAATCAATTCCGCTTTATTTCGAATCGCATCAGGATGAAAAGGAACTTCGAATGATGGTTGCTGCCGGTCCATTCGATTTCGGATATTCGCTGTCTCATTTGGTTTGGGCGGATTCATGATGCTCCTTACAGCTGTGACAAACCTCGACTCCGTTGCCTTCTCCCCATCTCTCTCGCGATAGACCATGAGCTCCAGAACCTTCTTGGCCCTTGTCATGCCAACATAAAAGAGACGTGTCGCTTCCTCCATCAAATCATCATCACCTATATCATCGGTCGAAGGGATAATGCCTTCAACCAAGTCAATCATATAAACCCTCTCG
>JBEPYM010000086.1:0-13647 GCA_041641375.1 Paenibacillus sp. | reverse complement strand
CTTTACAGTGCGGATTGGTTCGTATATAGTTGAAGTTGATTGTGGAATTCGAATCGGTCATGAAGCACATGCCGCTCGCAACAGGCTAAGCCTGGATGCGGGCTTTTTTTATTCGACACCTGGAGCGCTAGCGTCCGGAAGATGACGAAAAAATGGAGGCGGTTGTGTGATAGTGGATGAGTTCGAGCTTGCGTATGAGGAATGGATGAGGGGGCATCTTGCGGATGCGACGGGGGAACGGCTGCGCAGGCTTGCCGAATTGGAGCGGCATGCGGAGAAGCAATTTCTGAAGCAGGTGTGGTGGCCGATGTATCGAAGCTTCGAGGGGCTCATACCGGAGTATGAGGTGAAGGATTTCCGAGACGGTGAGCGGTATCTTGATTTTGCGTATATTCGCGGGTCATACAAAATTTGCATAGAAATTGACGGCTACGGTCCACATTGGAAGCAAGCGAGTCGGCGTCAGTTTGGCGATCATTTGATGAGGCAGCTGTATTTGACGATTGATGGTTGGATTGTGATTCGATTTTCGTACGATTATATTGTGGATATGCCGCGTCAATGTCAGCAAGCACTGCAGCAGCTGATCGGGAAGCTGTATGGGAACATGGTGTATGACGGCTGCCTCACACCTGCAGAGAAGGATGTCATCCGGGTGTTCGTTCGGGGCGGCGCCGCTTTGAAAACGACGGAGCTTAACAAAGGGTTGGACTACCACCCGAAGCATGCGATTCGCATTATGCGCGGGTTGGTTCAAAAAGGTGTTGTCCAGAGAATTGTTCGTAGCAAACGGACGGTGGGATATCGAATTGTTGGTGATTTGCGCGATTGGTCGAATGTGTAGAGGGTTTGCTAAATTTCTAATGGTAGCAAAATGTTACTAACTCCCCTCTATTAGGCGTTTGTCGCGGCTGATAGGTAGCATAATGCTACCTATCAGAAAATGAAAGCGGATACATGTATTGTTTGGAGGGGGGATGGTAGCAAAATGTTACTTAAATCATGCTTTTCACACATGAAGAGGCTTCTGTAGTAGCAAAATGTTACCATTGGCAACAATCCAATCGAATCTGAGAGAGGCCGCTATTCCTGGGATGGCTCGCTGAACCTTCTCGCCCCTGGTTCCGAACCCAATACCAGCTTTACGCCGTCCGAGGTCCAGCATTCGATGGGGCGCCCGGGGGTCGAGTCGCGTCTTCGGATGCTGCTTCACCGCGGCTCCTGTGGGTCGAACCTGGTACGCAGCTCCACCGTGGCTTCCGGGCGTCGCGGGCGCAGCTCCACCGTGGCTTCCTCGCGGCGCCCGGCGCCGCCGCAGCTCACAGCGCAGCCGCCGCGGCAAGCAGCCGCTCCCGCAGATAGCGGCGCAGCTCGCCGCGATCGACGGTGAGCACATCGGCGCCTTCGATTTCCGCCTCGACCAGCAGCTCGGGCGGCGGCACCTGCAGCGATTCGAGCTGCGAGGAGCGCACCTCGAAGCCCAGCGCAGCCAGCTTGACCATCTCCGCTACGGTAAGATTGGTTTCGATATAAGGGTCGATGCGGCTTAATATATAAGGAAGCTTGATCAGCGACCAGGTCTGCTGCAGCTTGCCGCCAAGTGCGGCCATAAATTTGCGCTGCCGTTCCGTGCGCGAGAAATCGCTCAGCGGATCGTTGCGGTAACGCACGTAGCCGAGCGCCTCGCGGCCGTTGAGCAGCTGCTGGCCGGCCTTCAGCTGGATGTCATAATCGGGGCCATCTGCCGCCGTGATATACTCCATATCCTTCTCCACGTCTAGCTCTACACCGCCTACCGCATCGACAAGCTCAATAAAGCCATCGAAGTCGGTGTACACATAATAGTGAACCTGCAATCCCAGCAAGTCGCCCACCGTCTGCATCGACAGCTCCGGCCCGCCGATCGCCAGCGCAACGTTCGCACGATCGCCGCCGTATTCGGGAATCTGCACATACGTATCGCGCAGTATCGATAGCAGCGCCGCTTTCTTGGTCAGCGGATCGATGGACACGACCAGCATGGAGTCGGAGCGCGGCGCTTCACCTGCAGTCAGCCCCCGCGTATCCCCGCCAAGCAGCAGGATGTTCACTCGCTCCCGACCCTCCCACTTCAAGGTGCCACTCCTCGCATCCACGCCGATTCGCTTGCCAGTGCCGTCGCTCCCGGCCAAATGTCCGCTTTTTCCCCCGCTGATCCCGCTTCCTGCTCGACCGCCGCCATTCTCGCTGCGTATCCCTTTTCCATAAAATCTCGAGTGTTCCGGCGATTTCTGAATCTCGCTCGCGAATCGATATAGGGAATACCCGTAATACGCAGACAGCCCGATTACCGCCGCCAATGCGAGCGTAAACAGCCGTTTTATGAGCCAAGCCATGGACATCCTCCTTTTGCAGACAAGGAAACCGTTCGTGTATCATGTACCATATAGTTTGACACCATATCCGGAATCATACACATGCATGGAAGGAAAAAAGACGGCGGTCAATCAGATACGCAAATTATGAATAGAAGAGAGGAAGCCGGCAATGCTTGCCATTGACGTACGCGAGCTTCGAAAGGAATTTAAGGTGCAGCAAAACCGCGAGGGCTTGAAGGGCGCCTTTCGCGACCTGCTGCGCAGGGAATACAAGAAGGTTGCCGCTGTGAAGGACATTACGTTCCAAATCCCGAAGGGTGAAATTTGCGGATATATCGGGGAGAACGGAGCGGGTAAGTCCACCACGATCAAAATGCTGACGGGTATCCTGGTCCCCACCTCCGGCCATGTGTCCGTCAACGGCTTTATCCCGCACAAGGAACGGGAGCGTTACGTGTCGCGGATCGGTGTCGTATTCGGACAGCGGAGCCAGCTATGGTGGGATATCGGCGTCATTGAGTCGTTTAACTTGCTCCGCAAGGTGTATCGGGTTCCCGAACGGGAATACAAGGCGCGGCTGGATGAGCTGACGGAGCGTCTGACCTTGCAGGAGCTGCTCAATCGGCCGGTCCGCAAGCTGAGCCTCGGACAGCGGATGCGGTGCGAGCTGGCGGCGGCGCTGCTGCACAATCCCGATGTGCTGTTTCTGGATGAGCCGACAATCGGACTCGATATTATGGTGAAGAGCGAAATTCGCGAATTCCTCAAAGAAATGAACCGCAAATACGAGACGACGATTTTGCTTACCACGCATGATTTGCAGGATATCGAGGCGCTCTGCTCGCGCGTCATTATGCTGGACGACGGACGAATCATCTATGACGGGGGTCTGCAGCAGCTGAAGGAGACGTGGGGACAGGGCCGGGAAATCGTATTCCAGTTCGCCGAAGCGCCTTCCGGCATCGACCGGCTAAACGAGATCACGCTTGGACTGGATGGCATCAGGTGGAACAAGGAGAACGACCTCGTATACACAGCCTGGATTCCGCGCGGAGGCGCTCCCGTATCCGAGGTAATCGCCAGAGTCGTGCAGGCGGCGCCGATTCTCGACTTGAAAATTAACGAGACGAACACGGACGACATCGTGAAGGAAATTTACAAAACCGGTTCGGCGGAGGCCCACGCATGATTTCGGCTTACCTGGAGCTTATCCGCATCCGTTTTCTCATGATGCTTGCTTACCGCGTGAATTATTATTCAGGTATCATTATTTATGCCATTAACATTGGTGCGTATTATTTCGTATGGAAGGCGATCTATGAGGGGGGCGGGGTCGGGAGCGATGCGGCGATCGGGGGCATGACGCTTGCGCAGATGACGACCTACGTCGCGGTATCGTGGATGGCCCGCGCCTTCTATTTCAACAATCTCGACCGCGAGATTGCGAATGAAATCAAGGATGGCTCTGTCGCGATTCAGTTCATCAGACCGTACCAGTATATCGTCGTCAAAATGATGCAGGGGCTCGGCGAAGGCGCGTTCCGGCTGCTGCTGTTCACGACGCCGGGTATGGTGCTGGCGGTGCTGCTGTTTCCCGTTCAGCTTCCACGCGATCCGTACGTATGGCTCGTGTTCGGGGTTATGCTCATCTTCTCGTTCCTGATCAATTCGCAAATCAACATCATCACGGGACTGTTCGCCTTTTTTCTGGAAAACAACGAGGGGGTTATGCGCTTCAAGCGCGTAGCCGTCGATCTGTTCTCGGGCTTGATCGTGCCGATCACGTTCTTCCCGGGTTGGGCGCAGTCTTTGCTGCAGCTGCTGCCGTTCCAGGCGATTACGTATTTGCCGGGCGCCGTATTTACCGGTCAGGCTGCCGGACGCGGAATTGTGCAGGTGCTCGGCATTCAGGTGATGTGGTTTGCAGTGCTCATCGTGCCGGCGGTGCTGCTCTGGGTTGCGGCAAGACGACGGTTGTTCGTGCAGGGAGGGTAAGCGGATGTTCTATGCGAGTCTTTTTTATAACTATTTCAAAAATTACTTGAAAACACGCATGACGTACCGGTCGGATTTCTGGGTGCAGGTATTCTCGGATTTGCTGTTTTTCGGGATGAACCTGCTCTTTATTCTCATCGTGTTCCAGCATACGCCGCTGCTCGACGGATGGAGCCGGGAGCAAATTATTTTTGTATATGGCTATTTTATGGTGCCTTGGGGACTGTTCAGCGTCTTCTTCAACATGTGGGGCTTTACGGAGAAATATATCGTCAAGGGCGAGATGGACCGCGTCCTCACGCGTCCGGCCTACAATCTGGCGCAGCTGCTGCTCGAAAATATGGACCCCTCCTCGATCTCGAGCGCGGTGCTGGGCGGCGTCATCATGGCGGCGATGTGGCCGTATGTCGGCGCGGACCTGATGTGGCATGACGTGCTGATGATGATGATGCTCGTGCTCGGATCGGCGGCCATCTATGGCGGCATTTATATCGGATTGACGGCCATCTCGTTCTTCTCTGACGCGCCGACCGGTATATTGCCGCTCATGTGGAATATTCAGAGCTACGGCCGCTATCCGGTAACGATCTACAACCGCCCGATCAAGCTGCTGCTCACCTGGGTGCTGCCCTTTGCTTTCGTCGGCTTCTATCCCGCCGCCTATTTTCTGGATCGGGACACCTTCCTCCCTTATGCGCTGCTGACCCCGGCAGTCGGCGCGGTGTTTCTGACCGCGGGTATCCTGTTCTGGAATTGGGGGGTGCGCAAATACCGCGGAGCGGGTTCGTAACGAATGCAGTTTTCATCAAACATTCACCGTGATTTAAGGTTGGTTTCAGTTTTGGGTGTTACAATTTAATTATATAGAGAATACTATTCGGAAAAAAGTGGAGAGAAACTGAATATGAGTTGGAATCGCGTTATAGCGAAGAGGGCGGTTGTGTGGACAGCCGCTCTGTCGATTGTTGCCGGCTGCGGTCAGCAAACAATTGTAGAGCCGATATATTCTGCGAGCCACACAGCGGAGAAGCTGGCGGCCGCCACTACAAATTTGAATTGGCCCACGGTCAATTGGAAAGAGGCGACACCAGAAAAATATGGCATCGATTCCGCCAAGCTTGCTGCGGTCATTGAGCGTGCATCCGCATATAAGGTCCATTCCATGGTGGTGGTGAGAGGGGACGCTATCGTAGCGGAAGCGTATGCCAAGGGTTTTGATGAGAATACGCTGCAAAAGCAGTACTCCATCGCCAAGACGGTAACGGGATTGGCGGCAGGTGCTGCCGTAGGAGAAAGACTGCTGCCCGGCGCTGACAGCTTGATGTCGGAGCTGCTGCCCAAATATGCAGGAGCTGTGAAGCCGGATCTCAAGCTGAAGCATGTGCTGTCCATGACGTCCGGTTACAGGTGGATCAATGAGAATGAAGCGTCCAGCACTGCGATGACGGCGAGTTCGAGCTGGGTGCGATATGTGCTGGGACAACCGTCTGAAGCACCGCCCGGAACAGGCTTTACCTACAGCAACGGCGATGCTCATCTCGTGTCGGCGGTCATTCAGCAGGCGACGGGTCGAACGCTGCACGAATACGCAAGCGAAAAGCTGTTTGCTCCGCTCGGTATCTCGAAGAAACGCTGGGATTATGATCCGGAGGGATACACGGTTGGCGCCTATGCGCTGCATTTGACTGCGCGCGATATGGCAAAGCTCGGCTTCCTGATTCTCCACAACGGCAAGTGGGAGGGCAAGCAGCTGGTGCCGGTTGGATGGATGAATCAAACGATCTCGCCGCATGCCTCCTTCAAGCTGACGGACGGCTCAAGGGGCGGCTACGGCTATTTACTCTGGCTTAGCGCCATCAAGAAGCAAAATAAATCCTACAGCGTCCTGTTCGCGGCGGGGTCCGGCAACCAGCGCATCTTTATCGTGCCGGAGCTTGACCTGGTGGTTACACTGACGAGTGCGGTCGACTCGGCACCGGATTTCCCGGGACAGCTGCTGGCGCAGCTCGTTCAGGAAGCGGTCGTCTCGGACAAGCCGCTCCCCGAATCGGCAGTGAACAAGCGGAAGCTGGACGAGGTGCTGGAGCTGTTTCATCAATAATGGAAGAAAACCCTCCTCGGTTGAATACACTGGAGTATACCCAGACTCCGTGTGACGAACGAAGGAGGTTTTCCATGTTAGTCATTCAACAGGCTCCCGCCTACGCCGCGTCCACGTCTCTTCAGGCGGCCTCCGAATCCTCCGTTCAGCAGGCCGCATTCATGCGGATGGTGCTGAGCCCGGACCGTTATGCATTCCGCGATTGGCGAAGCTATGCGTATGAGATGGCGCTGCGGCGCAGCATTGTGAATGCCGCGGCCGGCTTGAACGCCAGCGGCGCATCCTTTGCCGTTGATCGCGATTCGCGCTGCAATCCCGCCTACTGGCAGCGAACGCATTACGGCGGATTTCGTCTGCTGCCTTCGGTTGTGCCTGCTGATGCTGTGCGGGATATTTTTGTGAACGGCTCGCTATATGCCTTTGAGTGCGCGTCGGCAATCGTAATCGTTTACTACAAGGCGGTGCTTGATACGTTCACGGATGATACGTTCAACCGAATGTTTGCCAATATGTATCTGTACCACTGGAATTACGATATGGACCTGAGATTGACCAATCTGCCTGTGCCGGGCTTCCTGCCGGGGGATGTGCTCTATTTCCGAAACCCCGATGTCAACCCGAACACGCCGGAATGGCAAGGAGAGAATGCGGTTGACATGGGCGGCGGCTTATATTTCGGGCATGGCATCGGAATCACGACGGCGGATCGAATCATCTTTCATCTGAACAACCATCGCGCACCCGGGGCACAGCGATCGGCGTATTTGATGGAAACTGCCGTACGACCCGATTTCCGGTATTTGTCCCAATTTGCCGCACCGGCTGTCGTCGGGCTTCGGGAAGGGCAGGAGACCGCCGAAGCGCTCAGCCGGCTCGTCTATGGCGCACAGGTCGGCTCCGTTGTAACGATTGGAGCGAATTTCAGCTCCCCTTAAGGAAACTTTTAGCTGAGCTTCAGGTGTGGATAAGGATATTTTCAGGATGGTTGCCCATACTCCACTATGTAAGGAACTTCCTGTGGAAAGGTGGGCTCAAGGAATGGCATTCAATCGCAAGTGGATGATTGGTTTGACGGCGTGCGTCCTGCTTGTCGGGGCTGGTACGGCTTATGCGGCTCCGCTCGAGAAGGGAGCGGCAGCGGATCGCCAGACGGTGGAGAAGGCGCGGGTCAAGGAGATGAAGCTGAAGCTTGACGGCTCCCCGCTCGACGCCGCCGCAGGCGCACTCGGGTTGTCCAAGGAGCAGCTTCACGAGCAATTGAAGGCGGGCAAGTCGCTGCTGGAGATTGCCGAATCGAAAGGCATCTCGAAGGATGCGCTCGTCGCGAAGCTGGTGGAGGAGCATAACCGGAGGCTGGATGAACAGACGGCGGCCGGCAAGCTGACGGCGGAGCAGGCGGCGCGGCTCAAGGAGCATGCGCCGGAGATGCTGACGAGGATGCTGGAGCATAAGGGCGGTTTCGGCGACAAGCTGATTATGCACAAGCACAAGAAGCACGGCAAGCATGGGGGCATGATGATCAACGGAGCAGCGGCCGAGGCGCTCGGCATGTCGAAGGAGGAGCTTCTTGGCGCGCTGAAGGAAGGCAAGTCGATCGCGGAGCTGGCGGAGGCGAAAGGGATCGGCAAAGAGCAGCTGGTCGCCAAAATCAAAGACGCGTTGACTGACGATATTCAGCGAAAGATTGAGATGAAGCACTCTCATTCCGAATGGAAAAAGCATAAGCAAGGGTAAGCAGCAGACCGCCGGGCAGCCGGCGGTCTTTCCGTTGAATACGGCTGCGTGTTCAGGTAAAATAGACTAATGGTGACGCGCCCCCGGATTCCCTCGATATGAGGCGGTTCGGGGCGTTTCTGTGATTAAAGGATACTGGAGGATTCGAAGCAGCATGAGCCAAATAACGACAATCGGCGCTCCGGCGCCGTCATTTACACTGCAATCCGGGAGCGGTCAGCTCGTCTCGCTCTCCGATTATCGAGGAAAGCGTGTCGTGCTTTATTTCTATCCGAAGGACGATACGCCGACCTGCACCAAGCAGGCATGCGAATTTCGCGACGCACATCAGGAATTCGAGGGGCTGAACGCCGTTATTGTCGGAATCAGCACGGATCCCGTCCAGAAGCATGAACGGTTCGTCTCCAAATACGGACTGCCCTTCACGCTCCTCTCCGACGAGGACCATGCTGTGTGTGAAGCGTACGGTGTTTGGCAGCAGAAGAAGCTGTATGGCAAAACCTATATGGGCATCGTGCGCTCCACCTTCCTGATCGACGAGGAAGGGCGTATCGCGATGGAATGGCGCAACATCAAGCTCGCCGGACACATCGGGAAGGTGCTAGAGGTTCTGCGGGCGTCGACGAACGAGGCCGGCTAGCGCCTCCTTGATTTCGCTGAGACCGGGCGCGATCGCGCAGCCAAGGCCGTACCAGCCCTTCAACGAACCAATCCGAAGGCGAAGCGACTGCTGAAAGTGGGCTGCCGCCGAACGCCGCTCCTGCAGTGAGAGCAGATTGAAGCCGATCCATTCGTGCAGGTTGGCTGAAATCCTGCTCTGCAGCTTCCGCTGCCACGGCTTCTGGAAGCGGTGCTTGCCCAGCATCCGGATCGCCTGCAGGAAACTGTCGTTCTGCTTGCGCAAATCATGCGTTCTCGGATATGTACGGTATGCGCACAGCTCCGCATCGAGATAGGCGATTCGGGTATCCTCGCGGCAAAGCTTGATCAGAAAATCCCAGTCCTCCATAAATGGAATTTCCGCAACCCGGATACGCAGCGCCAGCTGCGAACGGATCAGCATCGAGGACAGGTTGTTCGGACCAAAGGGCTCCGTCAAGACATATTCAGTCCCTTCCCTGATTTGATAGCGCATGTGATCCATTCTGGAGCACGAAGCAATCGGTTTCGTTCGTCTGCCAAGCTTGCGGCCGTTCCGGTCGATTGTGCTTTGCGCCGTCTGAACAGCACCGACCTCTGGGTGCTTCTGCAGGAACGTTACCGTCGCTGCGAGAAAGTCCGGACCCCACATATCGTCCGAATCCAGCATCGCAAAGAAAGGCGTATTCACCATAGCGAGCGCCTTGTTGCGAGTCCCCCCGATACCGCTGCGATTCAGCTTGCGATAAATCAGGCGGCTGTCCCCGAAGGAGGCAATGATTGCCTCGATGTTCTCCGTCGAGCCATCGTCGCAAATGACGGCCTGCCACGACGTATAGCTCTGACTGACGACGGATTGAAGGGTTGGCACGAGCAGCTCGGATCGGTTGTGTACAGGGATTATTATCGTCACCATAGGAGATATCGGTGTCATATGCGGAACAAACTCCTTTACACGGACATTTGCATATATGATACGTATTGTATCACATACTACAAAAGGTGACAATATGTAACCTGAGTCATGGCGATTCGATGCGCCGGGACGGGTCGCTCGTCGTGTCCCAGCACATCTCACCCCGATCCTGCCGTTATGCCGGATAAAGCGTCAGCTTCCCCGCAGCAGGAGCTCGACTCGTTCCAGCAGCTGCTTCGGATCGAGCGGTTTGGCCAGGTAATCGTTCGCTCCCAGGCTGACCGCTTTCCCGACGGTTGGCTTGGTGGCATCGCCGGTAAGCATGAGAATTAGAATCGCCTTGTTCTCGCCGCGAATGTCGCGAAGCAGCGACAAGCCGTCGATGCCGGGAAGGTTAATATCCAATATGAGCATGTCGTAGTGAGAGTGACGCTGCGAATGAGATCCGAGGAATTCCTCCGCCGATGCGAAGCCTTCCGTCTCCAATCCGGCAATCTCAAGGGTTTGGGCAACGAGCAGTCGGAGTGCGGAGCTGTCGTCGATTACGGCGATACGTTTGGTCACTGTACACTTACCTCCTTAATAATAGAAAGGGACGAATGCTATGAATCAGGATGAGCGGGAGGAACGGCTAGCCCGTATTCTCGAGCGTACGAGAGAGCTGTTTCAGCAAGAAACACTGGAGCGTCTTACGGCTCTCCGTCTGTCAGCAGCCGATTGGGAAGCGGGGCGGCTTGGCGATGTCGAGCTGCTGCGTCAGCTATACACCCATATGCACGCGGTCAAAGGCATGGCGCTGACGGTCGGCTACTCTCGGATGCAGCTGCAGGCTGAACGCTTGGATGAGGCGGCTCAGTCAGCGCTTGAGAACGACAGTTCGCCGCCTGGACGAATGCAGCTGCGCGAATGGGTCGAAGCGGCTGTCAATCTATCGTTTGAATAATTTTATCATAGAACGGGGCTCCATTCATATAATCTACCATAACCGAATTGGGAGATTAATTGGGAGGAGCCTCACTTATGCCGATGTTCACCGCTCGCTTCTCGTTTCTGCTGCTGCTGTTGTCCTTCGTAATTGCCTCGACAATCATCCCGCATTCGGCGCTGGCGTCTCTCCACGCCGAGGAAGAACAGTTTCGGCTGCTGCAATCGGGCAAACGCGTGCCTGTCGAGCTAGAATACCGGGATAAGCCTGCCCAAAAGACGGTATATTTGACCTTCGACGACGGGCCGAGCGAATGGACGGATCAGGCGCTGGATGTGCTTCGCGAGCACGGTGTGAAGGCGACCTTCTTCGTATTAGGCGAGCTGGCGGAACGGCGGCCGGAGACGGTGCGCCGAATTGCAGCGGACGGCCATGCGTTGGGGAATCATACCTGGAATCATAAATACGAGGAGCTGTACAATCGCTTTGAAGGGTTCTGGGAGCAGCTCATTCGAACGGAGCAGACGATTGAACGGGTGGCTGGTGTCAAGACGAAGCTCGTTCGCGCGCCGGGCGGAAGCTTCAGCAACTTCGACCCCTTCTACTATTATTATCTGGAGACGGCTGGATACCGCGTTCATGATTGGAACGTAGATTCCGGCGACTCCCGCAGACGCGGTGTTCCTGCGTCGGAAATCCTGGAGAATGTAAAACGGACGCCGCTGCAGCATGAGATGAACGTGCTGCTCCATGACAGCGCCGGACACGGAGAATCGATTGCGGCGCTACCCGATATCATTGGATATTTCAAGGAGCAGGGCTATCGGTTCGCAGCGCTGGATGACTCGGTCAAGCCGATCCAATTCCGTGGAAACGGCGGGAAAACCGGTCGTACGTATGAGCTGTCCGCGTTCCATGCCGCGGTGGAGCGTTCGGTTCTGGCGAGGGCGGATGAGCGGAAGTCGGCTGGCCCGCAATTGGCAGGACGACCCGATTCCGATTCCCGCTCCGTGACGACAGCCGTCTATGCCGAATCGGAGGCTGCGCCGCGTCCGGAGCGAACGCTCACGCTGCAGCTTGGCGGCAAGCAGCTGGAGCTTCAGAAAGGCAGGGCGGAGCTGCGCGACGACAGGCTGTATGTCCCCGTTCGGGCGCTGGCGGAATGGCTGGGTGGCGAAGCGTCCTGGTCGGCGGAAGAGCGTACTGCAGTTGTACGGCTTGGGACGGATACGTATCGATATCAGGCTGGTGACGGCAATTTATCGGTTCAGACTGCAATGGGCTCAGCGATCTATGAGGCGGCGGATTTCGAGCTTCGCGACGGCATAACCTGGGTGCCGCTTCGGCGCACGATAGAGCAATGGGGGCTGCGTGTCGCTACCTACACGCTCGAACCGACTTCCGCACATGTCGAGCTGAAGCTGCCGCAGGCCGTTCTTTATCCGTTCGTGAGAAAATAAGCTAACAGAGTGACAGGTAAATTGAAATGTTACTATATGGTATGACTCCTGTGTTTCCTATAATGAATGGAAATACAAGAGGTCGAGGTGCGCAGGCAATGACAGTTATCGGTCTGGTGAGGCATGGCGTTACGGATTGGAATACGGAAAGAAGGACTCAGGGACAATCGGACATTCCACTGAATGAAATCGGGCTGCAGCAGGCCCGTATGCTCGCGGAGCGATTTCGGCGAGAGGAGCCGAATTGGGATTTGATTGTGACAAGCGATCTGTCGCGAGCGCGAGTAACGGCAGAAACGATAGGGCGCGCACTCGGCATTCGGGTAGAGTCGGATACGAGGCTGCGGGAACGGAACTCCGGGCTGACGGAAGGGTTGACCTTTGCGGAGAAGGTGGTGAAGTGGGGGGAGGGCTGGCAATCGCTGCAGCTCGGAATCGAGGATGAGGAGACGCTCGGTCGCCGTGGAAGCGAGGTGCTGCGGATGCTTGCAAATACGTATCCCGGAAGCAGACTGCTCGTTGTCAGTCATGGGGGGTTGCTTCGCAGCGCTTTAAGAGTGCTCGTTCCCGATCGGCTGGAGTCTTCGTTCAAGCTGTCCAATACGTCGTATACACGATTGGCGTTCGAAAATCAGGCTTGGCAATGTGATTTGCTGAATTGCACCAAACATTTGGGATCGAATGGCAACCTTGCGTTGTATGAAGAGTAAGGGGGAGTGTTCGTGGGAGAAGGCGTCTGGTACATCAGCCATCTGGAGATCGTAGTGCGGTTACTATCGGCGTTTCTGCTCGGTGCGGTTATCGGGATCGAGCGGGAGATGAATAACCATCATGCGGGTTTTCGTACGCATATTCTCGTCACGTTAGGCTCTGCGCTTATTATGGTGCTGTCGATCTACGGCTTTCCGCAATTTGTGAACGAGCCGAATGTACGAACCGATCCGGCTCGTCTGGCAGCGCAGGTTGTCAGCGGCATCGGCTTTCTGGGCGCAGGGACGATTCTTCGCCACGGGTTCAGCGTTAGCGGACTGACGACCGCTGCCAGCCTGTGGGTATCCGGAGGCATTGGGCTTGCCTGCGGCGCAGGATTTTATTTCGGTGCGTTTATCAGCACAGGCATCGTCATATTTGCCCTGCTCATTCTAAATCGGCTGGAAACGAAGTTTTTCCGCAGTCGGCGAGTTACCCGGCTCTGCATGCAGTTAATTGACAAGCCGACGGTGCTGCAGGAAGTGACGGATCGGATCACCTCTTTCGGGTATTCGGTGAAGGATATATCGATTGAACGAATGAAATTTATCGGCGGCGAAGGGCAGGATATTGTCGACATCACCGTTGCGGTGAAGGGCGACGGGAGCCGCAATTTGGCCGAGCTGATCGGCTGGCTCTCCGCATCGCGCGAGCTGCACAAAATCAATGTCGTGAAGTAATAGACGATAGCCATCAGGAGACCATCAACATGAGCAAACACAATCAACCGGCTGCAATCGCCATTGTTACGGGGGCAACCCGTCAGGCGG
>JBEPYM010000085.1:0-13657 GCA_041641375.1 Paenibacillus sp. | reverse complement strand
CGCGATGCTCGCAGGTGCCGGCGGATGCTCAAGCAGGAAGGCCGAGCACATCTCAAGCTCCCGGCCGATTCGGGCAAGCTCGCCGTAATTGGCGCCGTTTTCTGGAAGGCGCGCAGCGAGTCGCGCATTACTTTATCGCCGCCTGCGAAGCGGACGGCGTTCCGCTCTGGGATTTCCGCGTAACGCCGCGAGAAGGCGAGCCGCGCGATACGTCCGCCGCTGCCTGCGCCGCCTCCGGGCTGCTCGAGCTGGCTGCTGCGGTGCCCGCTGCCGAGCAGCCGCTCTACCGCGCTGCTGCCGAGCGGATATTCGCTTCGCTCACCGAGCGGTATGCCGCCTGGGACGATCCGGCATACGAGGGGCTGCTGCGCGAAGGGACCGGGCACAAGCCCGCAGGACAGAATATCAACGTCTCGCTCATCTACGGCGATTACTACTACCTTGAAACCTTCGCCAAGCTGAACGGCTGGCAAACCCGCATTTTCTAAATAGAGATCGCGCGCGCCGGGAACCTGCTGCGTTCCAGGCGCTTTTCTCATTCTGCAGCTTTGGTCCGATTCATTCTGACCGGTCATATGACTAAAGTAACTAGGAATTCTTCCGATAATGGGATACAATGCCATTTGTATCAGATTCCAGTAGGGAGGGACATCGATGGTGAACGGGAAGGAGCAGCGAATCGGGAGGCTGAAAGCCTATGAGTCATTTTGCTACAGCATCTGCCTTCATCTGCTCAAGCTTCCCTGCGAAGCCGAACGTGCCGCCACACTCTGCCTAAAACGGTTGTTTCATAACGACTCGTTCCATCTTCTTGTTGACCAACGGTTCATTGAGCATGCAATTCGGCGGGAGGCTGCAATCTGTTCGCTGCAAATCCGTCAGCAGTCGCTTGCCGCCGACTGAGGAAAAATCGTTCCGCCCACCAATTTCATCGCCCGACGCTGACACCTCAATTACTCGTTCCTATGCCCAGTATCCCCATTGCTCCGCCCAAATACGGCCGTCTTCCGCATGGAGTAGCGATGTTCAACTTGTAACGATACCCACCAACGTTATTCCACTACATTTGAGGTATTTCCCAACGTAACGATTCTGAGCAGCCTTATTTCCACTGTAGATGGCAAAAATCATAAGAAGGGGAACAAATAACACATCAGGGCATCGTTAGCTTCAGAAATGGTCAATGTTGTGTAAAATAAGACTCCCTGGAATCGTTAGCTATTACTACGATGCTCCGCCTCAGTGCAACGACTGGATCAGATATAAGTAAAACTTCTATCGAAGTACATTCGAGATGAGCGACCGCGTTTAAGCGGAAGTTTCTCTTGGTATAGAATTTACTCGTTCCCTTGCGGAAACTTATAAATTCTGGCGTTAAAAAAACGGCCCGATGAACAGGCCGTTTCACTCCCTCTATTTCATTCGCAATACGACTGTCTGTTTCGCTTGGACCCACTGCACGTCCAAGCCGATTTCTTCCGCGAAGAAGCGAACCGGGACGTACGTGCGATCGTCCTTGATGTAAGGCTCTACATCAATCTGGCGACTCACTTGAACATTGCCTAACTTGCGTGTCAGCTCACGTTTGCCAATGGTCAGATCAACAATGGAATCACCTTTGGACAGACGAATTATCGTATCTGTGCCTTTCGGCAAATATTCCACCTTATATCCAACTGCTTCGGCGATAAACCGTACCGGCACCATCGTCCGATTGTTCGTCAACTCCGGCCTCGCATCGAACTGAATCGCTTTCGCCTCCAGCACGACCGAAATCGTCCCGTCCGTCGGCAGCCCTTCAGGAAGCTTATAGAATGCAGCCTGACGAATTTTGTTGTTGTACGCGTCGGCGATGTACAGCGTTCCATCCGATCCGACCGCAACATCGGTCGGATTTTGCAGCCTGGCTGAGCTTTCGGTTCCATCGGTGCGGCCAAGCGCCGCAGCGGCATTGCCGATGAGCGTAATGACTTTCCCGTCTTTCAAGTAACGAATCGCATGGTTGAGGCTGTCCGCCACGATCAATCCGCCATCTGCGTCAAGAGCGATGCCCTTCGGATAGTTGAATTTCGCCTCCGATGCAGCACCATCCTTGTAATCGCCTTCGACATACAGCTCCTTCGCGCCAAGCGTTCCGGACCCCGCCACTGTCGTCACCATATCCGTCCTCAGATCGATATAGCGAATACGCTGGTTGCCCGAATCGCTCACATACAGGTTGCCTTGAGCGTCCAGAACCAAGCTGCTCGGCTCGTTAAACAACGCTTCGCTAAGCTTGCCGTCCTTGTAACCTCCACCGTCCACGACATAACCGGGGAACACCTCTACCGGCCTTACAGCCGACTTGTTCAAGGTTGTGACATTGCCGATGCGGTCAATGCGGCGGATGGTATGGTTCAGCTTATCTGCAACGTACAGAATACCTTGCGCCGATACGACAACGTCGGAGGGTGCATGAAAACGAGCCGCTTGCCCTCTTGCATCCGTATTTCCGCTGACGCCGTCGCCTGCAACCGTCGTTACTCTGCCTGCTCCATCCACCTTGCGGATGGCGTGATTAGCGGTGTCCGCCACATATAACGAGCCGTCATCGGCAATGGCCAGACCTTCCGGTTTATTGAGGAATGACTTGTCGCGCATTCCGTCCAGCAATCCGCCGCTCGGCAATCCTTTGACATCGTATTCCAGCACGACTGGAGTCCCGACATAGGTGGACACGGATCCACCCGCAATCGATCGGATTTTGTTGTTTTGTGTATCCGCTACGTAAATCGCATTTGCTCCCACCGCCAGTGCGGAAGGCGAACGGAAGGCTGCGGCAGCCGCCTCGCCGTCGATATAATCGAAGGAACCGATGCCTGCAAGGGAAGTGACCGTAAACAGCGGCTTCTCCCCAATTCCAATAACCCGATCCGCCGTCGCAGCATTCACAGGGGCTGCGCTGACAGCGAAAGCCGTCAACGCTGCGAGTATGGTTGTTTTTCTCCAATTTATCATTGTGCGATATCCCCTATTCCCCTGTTATAAGCCTGTCGGCAATGGATTGTAAGCCAGATCGTACGAGTAGCTGTATATGGCATTGCCGTTCGAATCAACGAATGTTATCGCCACAACGTGAACCTTCTCCGTCAGCGTACCTGTAAGCTTCAGCCGAACAAGCTCAGTACCGTTGGCCAGTTCAATTCGGGAGCTGTTTGCGGAAACGTTATAAATACCGGCAAAAATGGTTTCCTTCATGCCCGTAGTGAGTACGTTGTTGATGTTCATCGACCCGCTGACGCTGCGAATCGATTGCGCACTATTGGATGCCGAAGTAAACAGTGTGCTCGAGCCTTCGCTTACCGACAATGCTTCCTTGTGGACAAGGTGAAGCTGTGCGCCCTTGATCGCGCGATCGCCGGTAAAGCCGGTTCCCTTGACAATTAACTGATCCCCAGAGCGCTCAACGGTGAATGGCGCTACTACCGTTGCGGTATTCGACTTCGTCACATAGCCAGCTCGGCTCGCAGTTGCTGTAACGATCGCCCCTGCAGGAAGCTTATTCGTCAGAGTCGCCGTAAACGCACCGCTCGTACCCGCCGTTACGGAAGTCAAATTGTTCGGCGAGCTCGAACCAACCCGATAAGTGAGCTGAACGGTTGCACCGGCCACTGTCTGACCCGTAATAGCCAAGCTTTCCGTAGTAATCGGGTTCAAGCTTATTGTAATATCCGGATCCGGTGTCGTGTCACCACCGCTATTTCCACCTGTATTCGAATTCGGCGGCGTTGTAGGTGTTGTTGGTGTCGGTGTTGGTGTCGGTGTCGGGTTGTTCAGCTGATTCTGATTTTGAATAAATTGCTGCTGCTGCTGTTGGCTTAATGTTGAGAGTAGGGCTTGCTCCGCCAGCTTGCGTCTAGCCTCTTCAGCAGCCTTGTTCGCTTCCTCCAGACGCTTCTTCTCCGTCTCGAGGCGTTTCAGCTGCTCGTCAAGCTGCTTCTTCAGCTCGTCCTGCTGACGCTTCTGCTCGTCCTGCTGACGCTTCTGCTCCTCGGCCTTACGCTGCTTCTCGAGCTCCTGCTGGCGAAGCTGCTCTTCGCTGAAGCCGGCTTGTTTGTCCAACTCGACCTTCTTCGTCAAATCAATCTTTTTGTCGTCCGGCAGGTTGCTGTTCGCCTGAGTCGCGATGCGCTGCGCTTCCTGCTGACTGAATTTGTTTAATTCAATTCCCTTCTGGAGAAGCGCGGCTCCAAGGTTATCCGCGTTCTGCTTCACGCGATCCACCTGGTTTCCTTGCACCTGTAGAACTGATCGATCAGAGATGTTCCCTTGCTTCACTTGTTCAAACAGCTTTTCGTTCTCTTTCTGGATTTCGCTCTTGTTCAGAATGAGCTGCTCGAGCACCTTCGGGTCCGCTTTCTGGACGAAAGAATCGAGATCAATTACCTCGACGTTCGATTTCAAATCTTTGCCCTGGGAGGAAAAGTCGATCGTAATTTGCTGCGAAGGATATAAGTCTACATAGGTAACCGTGTCATCCTGATCCGCATCGCCCTTGCGGGAATCGCTTCGCACGATACCGGATGCAACAAGCAGCGTCGTCTCTCCCGTATCCTTGTTAACAGCTACGAGGAAGGTCGTTCCCCGCACACCCATGACGGAAGTCGACGTTTCGGCGGAATATTCATCGCTGCCACCGAGCGATTTGACCTTGTTCCACATGGAGCCTACCCACATCTTGAAGCCATTTTGCTTGCTGCCTCCATCGTCGGACAGCTTGGAAACGTAAATATCCGTATGTTCACCAATTGTCACTTCATGCTCGCTGTCGGTAATTTGCACCGTGACGTTGGAGCCGGAAGCGGTTGATATATGGTCGCCTTGATTGAGCGTCATGTTGGCAAACGCCGGATAACCCTTAGAGCCTCCCGCCTTCGTAATCGTGACGCTGCCCGTTACCGATACGATGACAGCCGAACGGGACGTCTTGGCATAGGCTGTCCCCGCCCCGATCGAAACAAATACCTGCAGCACCAGCACCCAACACAACAGTAATGAGAATAATCGCTTCACATGAAAACTCCTTTCAATATGTACCTCTTCCACTCTACCAATCTATCCATCTACTATCTATCATTGTAAATCCGACAGCATTCGATATCAAACAAAATCTTATAGGACTGAAGACACCTTTTGTCCCTGAGAGGAGACTGCCGCAGTCACAGATGCAGCTTCCTCGGCGGGAGCGCCGATATGTCCGACAATCTCGTACAGCTTAATACCGACCGTCTTTCCTTTCATCACCTTTTCGGCAACAAAATTCATTTCGAAATAGTCCTTGACTCGCTCGTAGGTTGCTTCCGACACGAGAATCTGGTTAGCTGTCGTCTGGGATTCGATCCGAGCTGCCGTATTCACGTTGTCGCCGATCGCCGTGTAGTCCACGCGGAGGTACGAGCCGATGTTGCCGACGACCACATCTCCCGTGTTAATTCCAATGCCGCAAGACAGAGTGATATCATATTTGGCTTTAATGTTTTCGCGGACATCGATCATGCCTTGCTGGATATCCCAGGCTGTCTTCACCGCATAATACGGATGATTCGGCACATCAAGCGGCGCATTGAACAGAATCATCGCGGCGTCGCCGATAAACTTGTCGATTGTACCGTGATTGCGCAGGGCTCGATCGGTTATCATGTCGAACATGGTATTCAGGAAGTCGACGACCTCCTCTGCCTTGAGTCGCTCGGACAACGTCGTAAAGCCGCGTATATCCAGGAACAGGACCGACAGCTCCTTATTGATGCCGCCAAGCTGCAGCTCCTGCCCGGTCGAGGCAATCTGCTTCACGAGCTCCGGAGAAATATAGCGTCCGAACTGCTTCGTAATAAAGTTCTTCTGTTTGGTTTCATAGTACGTCTTCATGGCGATATTTGTCAGGAACGAAAGGATCAGCGCCGTTATCGGATAGACGGTATCGACATAATAAGACGTTATTTCGAACACATAATACTGGGCGAACAGCAGAACGAGCATCGTACCAAACGTATAAATGACGCTTGCGATCGATTTCAATCTCCATGTAAGCACAGCCGTCAGCGCAAGCAGCGCAAGGATCAATGCAATTGTAACCCAATCGCTGGCTAGTCCGGATTGGGTGCCCTGCAGCATCTGATTGATGATATTGGCGTGCGCATACACCATATACATCGAGTTGTCGACCGGTGTCAAACCTTTATCGTCGCTGGCCGCCGTAAAACCGATCAGCACAATGCGATCCTTGAATGTCTGAGGCGGAATTTTTCCAGTCAGCACGTCATTGAACGACACGGTCATAAAATCCCGGGACGAAGCATCATACCGAATATGTATTTGTTTGGTGGGACGACTCTCATAGGCTGACGTATCGGCACCGTACATACGGGCTGCCTGCAGCGCCAAGGATGGGTAAATGACATCTCCATGCTTGATTTGCAGCACCGTCCGCCGCGTACCCTTGTCGCTGTCCTCGAGACGGTTAATATGAGCAAGTATCGAATGCTTTGCGATGTCTTCAATCGGCAGAGACATATCGCGTACATTCATGCCGTTTTTATCATACTTCACGCTTTGGGAGAGCAGGCTTTCCGTTACACCTGTGACGGGAATGATGATGTTTTTGTGCTTCTTCAGCTCCTCAACGAACCTCTGATCGTTGGCACGATCCTTGCTGTTCGTGCCGAACGTAATATCGAAGCCGATAACCTTGGCGGATGAAATCTTCTGAAGCAGCGTCACATAAAGATTGCGCTCCCACGGAAATGTGCCGATCTCAGCCAAGTCTTTATCGTTGATTCCGATCACAACGATATCCTCATGCGGCTCGTTCGTCATCGAAAGCTTCATGTTTAAATCATACAGATTGTAATTCAAGGCTTGAAAAAATCCCGACAAAAAAATGATTCCCGTTAGCACGAGCACGACCGCATTCCCGAGCCAGACCGTGCGCCACTCTTTGCTCTTCATCCCGGATCCCCTTTTCGAAGTAGTAGCCCTATGAGACTATGAATATAGACCTAAGGAAAATTATACAACAGGATCAAAGAAAAAAAAGCCTTTTCTTTAAAGAAGAAAAGGCTTTCTCGCGTGAAATATTTAACAAATCCTTTATTTATTGAACGGAGCGTCGCCGATTTTGATCGAATCGGTCGGGCAGCCGTCAGCTGCGTCTTGAAGATCGTCGAACAAATCTTCTGGAATTTCCATTACGCCGCGGTTGCCGTCAGCATCATAAATCACTTCGGCAAGACCCTCGTCGTCGTAGTCGTAAATATCCGGTGCAGTTGCGCCGCATGCGCCGCACGCGATACAGGTTTCTTTATCCACCCATGTAAACTTTGCCATGTCTAAAAGTTCCTCCTCTAATTCATCCTCATTTGTCTACCCTCAACTTACAATATAATATAAAGCTGCCCAAAGTTCAAACCGAAGTTGATAAAAAGAAGAAAATTACAGGTTCGCTCACATGAAATGCTGGTCAATTCAAGAAATACGGTGTTATAATTGAATGATCATTCCACACATACAATCGTTTTCGGATAAGCGGATTAGGGGGAATTTACCACATGGCACGCTCCATCACCATTTTTGACACCACGCTCAGAGACGGCACGCAAGGCGAAGGCGTGAACCTGTCTGTCGACGACAAGCTCAAGATTGCACAGAAGCTTGACGAGCTGGGCATCCATTATATTGAGGGCGGCTGGCCCGGCAGCAACAGCAAGGATATCGAATTTTTCCGCCGCGCAGCAAGCCTTGCGCTCAAGCACGCAAAAATTACCGCATTCGGCAGCACGCGGCGCAAGGGCATTGCGGCAGCCGAGGATGTGAACCTGAACCGGCTCGTTGAATCTGGCGTCAAGGTGGCCACGATCTTCGGCAAGTCGTGGGATTTCCATGTCCATACCGCGCTCCAGACGACGCTGGAAGAGAATTTGGCAATGATTTATGACTCCGTCAAATATTTGAAGGAGCAAGGACTTGAGGTTATTTATGACGGCGAGCATTTCTTCGACGGCTTCAAGAACAATCCGGAGTATGCGCTGCTTACGATCAAGAAAGCCGAAGAAGCAGGTGCGGACTGGGTCGTCCTTTGCGACACGAACGGCGGATCGCTGCCGACTGAGATTACACAGATTGTGTCGCGCGTCGTCAGCGAGCTGAAGGTTCCGATCGGCATTCATGCCCATAACGACTGCGAGCTCGGCGTGGCCAACAGCCTTGCAGCTGTTGCAGCAGGTGCCGGACAGGTTCAGGGGACGATTAACGGCTTTGGCGAGCGCTGCGGCAACGCCAATCTGGTTTCCGTCATCCCGAATCTTCAGCTGAAGATGGGCTACAGCTGTGTGACGCCGGAAAAGCTGCGCACACTGACCTCAGTCGCCAGGTATGTCAATGAGCTTGCCAACATTCATATGCCGCTGAATCAGCCTTTCGTCGGAGCGGCAGCGTTCGCCCATAAGGGCGGTATTCATGTCTCCGCCATTCTGAAGCATCCCCGCACGTACGAGCATATCGAGCCTGAGCTCGTTGGCAACAAGCAGCGCGTGCTCGTCTCAGAGCTCGCCGGGCAAAGCAATCTTGTTTTCAAGGCGCAGGAGCTGGGACTTGACTTCACCAACGAGAACGCCAAGACGAAGGACATTATTGACCGAATCAAAAATCTCGAGCACCAGGGATACCAATTCGAGGGCGCTGATGCGTCGCTGGAGCTGTTGCTGCGCGAGGCGTACGGACAGATCGAGCAAATCTTCACCTTCGAGTCATTCAAAATTTTGGTAGAGAAGTCTGCAGGCCGCCCGGTAAATTCGGAGGCGATCGTCAAGCTGAAGGTTCACGGAGAGACGGTGTATATGGCCGCCGAAGGCAACGGTCCAGTGAACGCACTCGACAATGCAATTCGCAAGGCGCTCGTCAAGTATTACCCGGATATCGTCCAAATTCATCTAACCGACTATAAGGTGCGCGTATTTGATGAGAATGATGCAACCTCCGCCAAGGTTCGGGTCTGGATCGAATCGTCTGATTTCTCCAACACCTGGAGCACGGTCGGGGTTTCGGAAAATATCATTGAAGCAAGCTGGGAAGCATTGATCGACAGTATCCGCTACGCCCTTATCGGCAAAACGAAAAAAGCCGACGTGCCTGTGGAGGAATCCAAAGAGCGCGTCGGACTTATCAATCATTAACTAACGAAAGCTCATCCCGATCAGCGCCAGGAAGTTAAGCGCCATATGCGCAGCGATTGGCACAGCAATGCTGCCGGAACGGCGGTAGCCCCAGCACCAGGCTATGCCAACCAGCACATACCCGAGGTAAGCCGAATAGTTGCCATGTGATACGGCAAAGAGCACCGAGCTGAGCAGGGCAGCTCCCCAGAAGCCGAGCTTGCCCTGCAGCCGTCCAAAAATCAGCTTGCGAAAGACTAGCTCTTCATTCACCGCCGAGAACAGCACAGCGACCACCGAGGCCGCCGGAATCGCCTGAAAGCCCACAGCGATATCCGGCGGCTTCACGTTTAACCCGTATTGCACGACAATATTGGCGGCTGCCTGCAGCAGCAAAGCGGCAAAGCCAGCCTGGTAAGCAATCTTCCACAGCTCGCCCCGCTTCAGATCATTCCAGTCATACGTCAGCCAGTCCTCGCGCAGAAGCCACATCGCAATGGCAAACAAGAGTACGGGAATAAAGATTGCCGTTGCCGCATTCGGCAGCAGCGCCTGAACTGCCGTAAACGCCACATATGCGGCGATGATGAGCCAACCGTTCTTCTCCAACCGTTCCGCCACCCTCTCCCTGAGTCGCGAGCATGTAATTCGTTATCGAACGAGCTTCGCTGTCTTTTGTCTCAGAAGCTCCGGCGTCAAAACTCCGTAGGCAATATCCTGGATAACGCCATCCTTGCTGACAAAAAATGTAGTAGGAAACCCATACACTTTATACAAATTCAACACTTCCCCCTGCTCGTCGAGCAGCACCGGAAACGTAAATTTGAACTCGTCCGCGAATGCTTTGGCCGCATCCAGCTTGTCAAACGATCTTGCGTTAACCGCATAGATCGTCAGCTTGTCCGCGTGACGGCTCTGCAGCTCGACGAGATCTGGCGCCTCGATCCGACAAGGATCGCACCACGATGCCCAAAAGTTGATCAAATACGCTGTATCCTGCGGTCCCCCAACCCGGTGAGACTTGCCGTCAAAATCCTTCAGCTCAAAGGACGGAGCCAGGTATTGCTTCTTCGGCAGCTCTTCCCTCGGCTGCGCCGACACCAGGCTTTGCACCATCGCGATACCAGCCAGAAGCAAGGCTGCGACGACAATCCATGCGTTTCGTTTCAATTGGTCCACTCCTTTTCTGTCCAACGAATCCGCTTTCTCTTATCATACCCGTTTGCTTCATTTATTTCCATTGCTACCGTTGCTACCGAAACAGAATGATCACGGCTTCCCGAGGGTACAGTATGCGTATCCTAACAACCAAAAGAGGAGCCGATCGACCATGGCACAGGCGAAAGCAAAAAAACTTCCGATTTTTTTCGAAAGTGATTTTGACTCGAAAACCAAGTCAGGCGGAGATGGGCCTGAGCAAGGAAAAGGCAAGAGCAGCTTCTGGGAAATCTTCGCGATTGCAACAATTCCGCTTGTGCTCGTGCTCGGAAACTCGACGATCGTTCCCGTGTTGCCTCGTATGGAGACGGAGCTTGGCATCACTCAGTTTCAATCCAGTCTGACGATTACCTTGTTTTCAGTCTCGGCCGGTCTTGCCATCCCGATTCTTGGCTATTTATCGGACCGCTACACACGCAAAGGCATTATGATTCCGTCTCTGATCGTGTACGGAGCCGCAGGTATACTGGCTGGACTCGGCGCTCTCTGGAATTCATATCTGATCGTCATTATCGCTCGCGCCATCCAGGGCCTCGGTGCGGCCGGAACCGCTCCGATCGCGATGGCACTTGTCGGCGATTTGTACAATGGAGGAAGGGAGAGCAAGGTGCTCGGTATTCTGGAAGCGTCAAACGGGACCGGCAAGGTGCTGAGCCCCATTATCGGCTCTGCTCTGGCGCTCATCGTTTGGTATATGGCGTTTTTTGCATTCCCTGTCTTCTGTGCCATTGCGCTGGTAGCCGTTATTTTTCTCATTAAAGAGCCTGAGCGCAAGGGAGAGCCCCAGAAGCTGAAGCAATACCTGCATAAGCTGGGCGAAATTTTCAAAGCTAAAGGCCGCTGGCTCGTCACATCGTTTTTCGCCGGGTCGCTCGGATTATTTATTTTGTTCGGTATCCTGTTTTACTTGTCCAACATTTTGGAGGAACCGCCTTACAGCATTGAGGGGGTCATGAAGGGTCTGATTTTGGCGATCCCGCTGCTTGCGATGGTAACGACATCGTATATTACGGGGGCCGTCATCAAGAAGAATGGCATTCTGATGCGGTGGCTGATGAATATCGGATTGGCGGTCATGGCGGTGTCTTTAGGACTTGCAACTCTTTTTACAAAAAACCTTTATCTGCTGATCGGGCTCATTACGCTGAGCAGCATCGGCACCGGCTTGCTGCTGCCATGTCTGAACACGCTTATTACAGGTTCAGTGAACAAAAGCGAGCGCGGAGCGATTACATCGATATACAACAGCCTGCGTTTCCTGGGAGTTGCAGCCGGTCCGCCGTTATTCGACTTTCTCATGTCGCAATCCGATCAATTGGTATTTATGGTGGTGGCCGCTCTCGCGCTGCTGACGCTTGGACTCGTGTTCTTCCTGATCAAGCCCGCCGCGAAGGTCGCTTAATGCTGACTTAAATAGGCATACAGCTCGCCTAGTGTAAATACCTGCTTCGTCCGAATTTCCTCGAACATCGCCGACCATAGCCGGGCCGTCATCACCGAATCGTCAAGCGCGTGGTGGCGGTTCGAAATTTGAATTCCATATAAATCGAGCATCGTATCCAGATCGTAATGCTTCAGCTTGGGATGCAGCCACTTACCAATCATCATGGTGTCGACAAGACGATGGCTCAGGTTTACCTTCGACGTCTTCCAGAGCGCAGCGTTGAGAAAATGTTTATCGTGACCGCTGCCGTGCGCGATCAGCACCTTCTTGTCGATAAACGCCATAAACCCGTGCAGCACATCGATCAATTCGGGAGCCTGCTCCGCCATATCGTTCGTAATACCCGTCAGCTCAATAATGGGCGCGGGTATTTTGCGGCGCGGATTGACGAGGCTGTAGAATGTATCCTCTTTGATCTGCGGCCCGGCCATCAGAGCGGCACCGACGGAAATAATCTCATCGCCGCTGTAGGGGGAGAAGCCAGTCGTTTCCAGATCGAACACGGCTATGTCCAGCTCATCGAGCGGCAGCTCGAACAGCGGCTGCTTGCGCTGCTCTTTCATCACCGAACGAATAAATGCCATTTGCTGAGCACTCTGGGCGCCGAACATGGAGGCAATGGCCGGAGCAATGCCGCCTTTCTTGTATAGATCCCACAGCCGAGGGGGTTTGTCTTGAGGGAATCGCGAGCGCATAAGGCCCCTCCTCTCCGTCAGGTTTGTTTGCGAACATATTTCTGCAGTTCACGGCCGACCTGCAGTGCCAGCTTCAGCTCTCGTCGTACGGAGCCGGTAAGCTCTTCTTCCTTAATAAAGGCGCTGCCGTGGAAAGCGCCGTCTTCCTTGACCTCGCAGGCCGCCAGCAGACGAAGCCGGAGAAGCGTCTCGAACGCTGACTCCCAATCCGCCGCAAGTCTGCTGCCGTGTGTGCCGGCTAACGCTTCAATCCGATTCCATGTGGATGGCTCCGTAATGCCGACTTGAATGGAAAGCAGCCGAATCCCGTTCACCATCGGGATGTACCCGCCATATTTGATGTCAAAGCCGCCCGACTCTTCGCCGTACCGCTCCCGGATCAATTGTCCGAACAAGCCGAGCGTTATTTTGTGGTGCAGCGTATTTTGCAGCATATGGTCAAGCAGCTCCGGCTTGGCCGTAACCGCATGAGCATATCGGCTTTGGAGCCGCCTTGTAAATTCGGCATCCCCATAGACGCAGCGCATATCTGCGACTATAAGCAAATAACGAATATGCTCCCAGCTCGGCTCATCGCACCAGCTTTGAAGCATCGCTTCCCATTCGTTGATTGTCTTGTTCCACATGCCGTTGGTGACGATCACTTGACCGTCGCACGGGGGGAATCCGACGGCAACGAGGCTCTGGCTTATCGTCTGACCCAGCTCAGCGAAATACGCCGCAGTGGAAGCTTGACCGTCATTCTCAAAGATAAGTCCGTTGTCTTGATCGCTGAACAAGGTTTGCTCGGAGCGACCTCCGCTTCCAAACAACACGAATGAATAGGAAACAGGAGGAGGGCCCATCCCGCCGTCCCGCAGCAACTGCTCGGACAGCTCGATGGACCTCCTGATTAAACCGTCGTAAAATGCGTTGAACGCTGTGTTCCAGTCCTGAACATGTGCTGCAGGAGGTTTGGGCCGTGTGCTCAGAAACGTCTCGCGCAGCTTGCGCAGCTCACCGGTCGTCCCGGCGCTCGTTACGCTAGCCGTCAGATGCTCGAGCAGCTCCACACTCATACCCACCCCTCCTTCAGCTTCATGCCATTCTATTACATGCTTACTCCCGTGCCC
>JBEPYM010000084.1:0-13746 GCA_041641375.1 Paenibacillus sp. | reverse complement strand
TTTTGTCTGCACAACTGGCCAATAGAACTTGCGGACAAGCGCCGATCCCCTCGACATGTCGCTAGCGCCACGCGGCAGATTGCGAGGGAGAATCGACAGCGTATGTCCCGGCATGTCGCAACGAATCGTGCCGATATGTGCCGTTTCGAGATCGCCCAACTCACTCAACCCTATGACCCGCGCAGAGTCCGGCTCGTCGCGCGGGTCCGGCTGTTTTTGTCGGAAAGTTCTTTCTCGCAACCACCGCATTGTGACAAACTTTATGCTAGATTCCGTTTATACTGGGAAAACACAATAACGATTAGGTGGTGCATGGACGATGTTGAAACGAAATGTCGCTCAGGAGGCAGCAGAGCAATGGAACAGCCTGTGGCGGCGATCGAAGCAAGCAGGAGCGGGGTTCATGGCGGAGAACCGAATCCTGCAAGCATTGATGGCGAAGAAATGGTCGATCCTGCTGCTTGCGATTGCCTTTCTTCTGGGACGGGCAACCATTCTCGATGAATTGTCGCCATTTGCCGCCGCCTATTTTGCAGCAGTATTTACATTAAGACGAGACCTCTCGATCTGGACGGGGCTGCTGCTTGTTACCGGAGGAGCCATGTCGCTGGGCTACGAGGCGGCGTTTATCGCAGGCCAATTAGTCGTATTTGTCGGACTCGTCAAGCTGCTCGAACGGCTTCATCGCTATGAACTGTCCACGGTCCCTTTGCTGGTATTCGCGGCCTCGTTCCTCATGAAACTGCTATCCTTCGCCGTGTATCAGGACATCGGCGCTTTCACCATCCTCATGGCGGGTGTAGAGTCCGTGCTCAGCCTCGTGCTGACGATGATATTCCTGCAGGCGATTCCGGTATTTACGCTCTCCCGCAAAAACTACAATCTCAAGCATGAGGAAATCATTTGCCTGATTATCCTGCTTGCTTCGGTAATGACGGGTACCGTCGGCTGGACGTTCGGCGAATATTCAGTCGAGCATACGATGTCCCGCTATTTTATCCTGTTGTTCGCCTTTGTTGGCGGGGCGCCGCTTGGTGCGGCAGTCGGCGTTGTCACAGGCTTGGTGCTAAGTCTTGCCAGCGTCGCCTCCGTTGCGCAGATTAGCCTGCTCGCATTCGCCGGTATGCTGGCTGGCTTGCTTCGTGAAGGCGGACGTCTGTCGGTGGGAATCGGACTTTTGATCGGAGGCACGATCCTTTCCCTATATATTGGTCAGCCCCAATCCGTTATGCACTCGCTGGTGGAGTCGACGGCCGCCGTGCTGCTGTTCCTGCTGACGCCGCGAAGCATGCTGCGCACCGTTGCCAAATATGTCCCGGGAACAGCGGAGAACGTCAAGTCGCATCACGATTATGCCCGGCGTGTTCGGGATATTACAGCTGGCCGCGTCGAGCAGTTCTCCGAAGTATTCCGCCAGCTGTCCAGAAGCTTTACGTTTGTGTCTCAGGAGCATGATCCGGCACGGAAGGAAGAGGATGTCGGGCATTTTATGAACGCGGTGGCGGGCAAGGCCTGTGCCAGCTGCTGGAAGCAAAAGCAGTGCTGGGATGACAAATTTTACAGCACGTATACGTATATGACGGATATGATGACCTGTATCGAGCTTCAGCCGGATTTCGGGAAGAAGCAAATCAAGCAGGAATGGAAGCAAAGCTGTGTCAAAACGGATGTGGTCCTCGAGGTGATGAAGCAGCAATATGAGCACTACCAATACGATCAGCACTGGAAAAAACAGATTGCAGAAAGCCGCAGACTCGTATCGGAGCAGCTGTCCGGCGTCTCTCAGGTCATGGAGGATCTTGCGCGTGAGATCAAGCGGGAGGGGCAGGAGCTGTTCCTCCAGGAGGAGCAAATTCGCCAGACGCTGGAGGAGCTCGGATTGTCTATCTTCAGCATTGATATCGTCACGCTCGAGGAAGGCAGCGTAGAGATTGAGATTGTACACCAATACCAGCGTGGTCACGACGAATGCCGGAAAATTATCGCACCGATGCTGACAGACATTTTACGAGAAAATATTGCGGTGAAATGGGAAAAGGAAGGTGTCCCGAGCGCAGGCTACAGTACGGTCATGTTCGGGTCGGCGAAGGAGTTTACGGTAGAAACCGGAGTAGCGTCTGCGGCGAAAAACGGCGATTTGCTGTCGGGCGACTCCTACAGCATGATGGAGCTCGGCAACGGCAAATTTGCGGTGGCGATATCTGACGGGATGGGCAACGGCGAACGAGCGCGAGAAGAGAGCAGCGCGGCGCTGACGATCCTGCAGCAGCTGCTGCAATCCGGTATGGATGAGATGCTTGCCATCAAATCGGTGAATTCCGTGCTGCTGCTTCGCTCCTCCGACGAGGTATACGCTACGGTGGATGTGGCCATCGTCGATCTGTACAACGCGGAAACGACGTTTATGAAAATCGGTTCGACCCCGAGCTTTATCAAGCGAGGACAGCAGGTCATTCCGATTACCGCAAACAACCTGCCTGTCGGCATCATCCGCGATATCGAGGTCGATCTGATCTCTCATCAGCTGCAGCCGGGAGATATCCTGATTATGATGACGGACGGCATTTATGATGCGCCGGGGCACGCGGTCAATAAAGATTTGTGGTTGAAGCGAATTATCCAGGAGATGGAGTCCGACGATCCCCAGGACATTGCGGATTGCTTGCTGGAAGTCGTATTCCGCCATCATCACGGTGAAATATACGACGATATGACGGTTGTCGTTGCCAAGATCGATAAATACAAGCCGGAATGGGCAACCTTCCGCTGGCACGGACTGCAGCATATCGAGCGGCCGAGAACGGTCAGCTAACCGGCATCACAGAAGGAACGGAAACAGCATCCCGAATCGACGGCTCCGCAGGGGGGAGCGCGTCGTTCGGGATGCTGTTCGTCATAGCTTGAATTTGCTTGCGTATTCCTGCAGCTTCTGAGCCATCTCGGTCAAGTGCTGCGACGAAGCGGCGATTTCCTCCATGGATGCGGTCTGCTCTTGGGTAGCGGCAACGACCTGCTGTGTGCTGAGCGATGTATCGCGGGCAATCTTCGCCATCTCGTCGATGGAAGCGGAGACTTCCTCCGTACTGGCGCTCATCTCCTCCGCAGAGGCCGAAACCTCCTCGACTTGTCTGGACACGCTACGAGAGGCATCGAGTATTTGCGAGAACCTCGCACCGAGCTGTTTCACGCTGTCGGCGCTGCGATTCACCTCTTCAAGCCCGCTGTCCATCGCTGTAACCGCTCTGGCGCTGCTGAGCTGAATATGCTCGATCCGTTCGGCGATCTCCTTCGCCGACTCCCCGCTTTGCTCCGCTAGCTTGCGAACCTCGCTCGCGACGACAGCGAAGCCGGAGCCATGCTCGCCTGCACGTGCTGCCTCGATCGCAGCATTAAGCGCGAGCAGGTTCGTCTGAGCCGCAATATCCGCGATCAGCTTCGCGATGCCTCCGATTTCCTGCGCCTGTGTATTCAGCTGAGCAATCACCCGGGATACATTGCCCGCTGTCTCGCTCAGCACGCCGATCCGCTCAACCGCGTCCTGCGCAGCGGTGTTGCCTTCCTCGGCGTTCGCCACCATCACACTCGCCGAATCGGCAACCGATTGCGAGGAATCGGCGATCAGCTCAATGCCCTTCGCGATCTCCTCCATCGCGACCGCGCTTTCCCCTGACTTGGCGGACTGGTTCTCGGCTCCCGACGCCACCTGCTCGATAGACTCCGCGACATGAGCTGCCGCCGCCGTCGTCTGCTGCGAGCCGGCCGACAGCTGCTCGGAGGTGGCAGCAACCTGCTCGGCGGAGCTTGACACAGAGGCAATCAAGGAGCGAAGCTGCACACTCATCGTATTCGCAGCGACAAGCAGCCGGCCAATCTCGTCCTTGCCGCTTTCCTGGAGCTTGTCCACACGAAGATCGCCTGCGGCAATCAAGGACAAGTTGCGCTCTACGGCTTCGATCGGTTTCGATATGCGGGCGGCGATAACGAAAGCGAATGTTAATCCGATCGCTACGATCAGCAGCATAAACATGATCGCCGTTGTGGCTAACGCCACCGTATCGGAGAGCAAACTTTGCTGGACCTGGCCGATCTCATCCTGGCGCTTATCCGTAACTTTGTCAAGCGTATCCATAATGGTGCGAGCCATGGGCTCGAGCTCATCCTTTAGTACCCGGGCTGCTTCGGCTTGCCTGCCTGCATCGTATGCTTGGAATACTTTGCTTTCGACCAAAGCTCTCCACTCCGAGCTGTCCTTCACCAGCTTGGCCAGCTCCGGATCGCTCGTAAGCGCGAGCAGCTCGTCCTGGAGCTTCCTGCTCGCATCCGTATAGCTCTTGAAGCGATCGAGGTAGGTTTTATCTCCGTATAACAAATATGCTCTTGCCAATGCGATGCGCTGCGCGATGTTGTACCGCAAATTTTCTTCCACAACGAGTAAAGGCGTTTCGTACGACTTCAGATTGTCCACCTTCGTACGAAAGCTGTACGACACATAGCTGATCCAGGCGGACAGGATAAAGGAAAGCGCAATAATGACAGAGAAGCTGAGCAGAATCTTGGTGCGGACGCGTGAGATGTTCATCGATGAGCAGCAACCTTCCTATAGTTAGGGTTCTTTTATTCTATCAATCTGGCAACTCTCACCACAAATCATGGAGGCATGTTTTTTTTGTAAAAAGGTCTACATACCGGTGAATGAGGAGAAACTGAATGCTAGAAGCTAGATTTGATTAGGAGAAAAGGAGCTGCGGACATGATCAGGCAAATTATTGTGATAACGGACGGCTGCTCGAATGTTGGAATGACACCTGCCGCCGCCGCCGCGGAAGCCCGCGCGGAGGGAATCATTGTGAACGTAATCGGCGTTCTCGAAGAGGGAGAGCTCGGATCCAGAGCGGAGCGGGAAATCGAGGAAATTGCCGCTGCCGGCGGCGGAATGAGCCGTCTTGCCCCGACACGGATGCTTTCACAGACCGTACAGATGATGACGCGTAAGACAATGACACATACGATTCATCAGGTCGTAAACCGGGAGCTGCGGAATTTATTCGGGGCGCAAGCGGGTATGATGGAGGAGTTGCCTCCGGACCAGCGCTCCAAGGTTGTCAAGGTAGTGGATGATCTGACGGAGTCGGTTCAGATGCGCGTAGCGGTTCTGGTAGACGCCAGTGCAAGCATGAGAACGAAGCTGTCCGCCGTGCGGGAGGCGGTGCTTGATCTTTCGCTCAGTCTGGGGGCGCGCCAGGGGCATAGTGAGATTGCGGTGTTCCATTTCCCCGGTGAAAGCTCGCAGACCAATGCGGTGCTGGATGTGCCGTGGACAAATAAAGTTGCGGAACTGGACAAGTTATTTGTAAAATTACAGATGCAGGGTACAACCCCGACGGGACCTGCGCTTCAAGAGGTCGTTCGATATGTTGTCGGGCACCGGAATGCTCTGCCGAACGGGATGTCGGATAAAGGCGGGCAATCGGGCAAGGGTGGGATGCTGAGTGAGTATGTCGTGTAATCCGGATTTTGCTCCAGGCACCGTCATTACGGGCAAATGGAGAAAAGGTCAATATATGGTTGAAAGCCTGCTCGGTCAAGGCGCGAATGGGAAGGTATATTTGGTTCGCAAGGGGACCGGCTTGTTCGCAATGAAGATTGGCTTCGATCCGCTTGATCTACAGTCAGAAATTAACGTTCTGCAGGCGCTTCAGCTGTCCAATCGAAGCCTCCAGCGGTTTCTGATTGAGGTCGACGATTATTATGAGGGGAGCCAAGCGTTTCCTTTCTATATCATGCGATATGTGCGTGGCCATACGATATCCGTTTTTTTGCATCGACAGGGGCTGGATTGGCTGCATGTGCTCGGGAGAAGCCTGCTCGAAAAATTGGCGGGGTTGCATCGGGATCAATGGGTGTTCGGTGATATGAAAGCTGGCAATGTGCTGGTCAGCGATGCAGGTCAGGTCGAGCTGATCGACTACGGCGGCTTAACCCAGACTGGCAAATCGTTAAAGCAGTTTACGGAGCTGTACGACCGGGGCTACTGGAACGCGGGCAGCAGGACGGCGGATCCAGCCTATGATTTGTTTTCCGTAGCCGTATTGCTGCTTCATCTGACGGATTCCGCCAAGCGGCTGGACGGCGTCATGCTGCCGCAGCGGCGAAACAGAGAGTTTCTGCTAGAGCTGCTGGAACAAAACACGGCTCTGCGCAAGGTGCGTCCCGTGTTGAAGAAAGCGATCAAGGGCGAATATAAGGATGCGGAAGAGGCGCTGCAGGAGTGGAGAATGTGTACGCTGCGCGGCGGCAAGACGGCTTCATCGGGCGGATCGCTGGCCGGGTGGCTATCGGGACTGTTTGCAGCTTCGCTGCTGCTGTTCGCTTCCGTACTGATGATTGTGCTTCGGTAAAGAACGGAGTTGAAGGCAGTGCAGGACGAGGCTTACCGGCTAGTGAATACGGTTCGGCAAACCATTGCGGAGCAGCAATTGCTGCAGCAGGGAGATCGGGTAGTAGCGGCGGTATCCGGGGGACCGGATTCGGTCGCTCTTCTGCATGCGCTGGCGGAAATTTCGCAAGAATTCGATGCTCGGATTGTGGTCGGGCACGTCAATCATGGCCTACGCGGGGAGGAATCGGATGCAGAGCAGCGATATGTTGAACATCTGACCGCCCGGCTGGGGTTGTTGTGCGAATGCAGACACGTCGATGTGAGAGGAGCGTTGCGGCTCTCCGGCGGCGGGAATGTGCAGGAAACTGCGCGGACGCTCCGCTATGAGGCGCTGGCTGAAATTGCAGCATCCTGTGGCGCGTCCAAAATTGCGCTAGGACATCATGCCGACGACCAGGCGGAAACGGTGCTGATGCGCATTATTCGTGGCACCGGAGTATCCGGGCTACGGGGGATCCCTGTTCGCCGAAAGCTGAGCGCCGACTTGGAACTCATTCGGCCGCTGCTTCGTATTAGGAAGGAAACGATCGAAGCCTACTGCAGCATGCATCAACTCGAGCCGCGTATGGACAGCAGCAACGAAAAGCGCGATTACACACGCAATGCGGTAAGGCTGGACGTCATCCCGTATTTGTCCAACTGGAACCCGCAGCTGGCGAGCGCACTGCAGCAGCTGACGGATATGGCGACGGCGGACGATGATTATATGGAAGCGGAGGCTGTGAAGGCCTGCGAGCGAGTGGTGAGGAAGGAGTATGGCGGATATACGGCGGATCGGTCTGCACTGCTGAGCCTGCACATCGCTTTACAAAGGAGACTGATTAAACTAATATTAAATTATCTTTTTTCCGGCTTTTCCGGCTGGGATTATGAGGGAATTGAACGGATTCGAGTCTCGATCTCGGCTGAACGTCCGAGTACGATCGGCTTTGATATCGGTAGCGGCTTTCGCTTCGAACGGGAGTACGAACAACTGTACTGGGGAGTGCCGCGTCATTCGGGAGATACATCCGATTACCTGTATGCGGTTACGCATGAGGGGGGATGTTATCCGCTTCCGTGTGCCGACGCTGCGTTACAGGTGGAGCGGTTCAACGGCACACGTATGCCGGAGCCCCATTCGAATTTGTATGAAGCGTATTTTGATGCAGAGGCGCTATTGTTTCCCTTATATGTACGCAGCAGGAAGCCAGGTGACCGAATTCGAATTTTCGGATTAAGCGGAAGCAAGAAGGTAAAAGATATTCTCATCGATCGCAAGGTTCCGCCCTCGGAACGCGACCGGCTGCCTCTTGTTACGGATGCAGAAGGACGTATCTTGTGGATTCCCGGATTGGCGAGATCAGACACTGCTTTGCTTGTGCCGGATTCGAAGCGAATCCTCCGGCTGCAGCTCGTCAAGGGCATGCATTCAATGTGAATGGTTTTACATCCAGCTTCATAGGATAAGATACACATGGACCGATGTCCCGGCTCCATGAATGGGGAGGACTCTTGACTTTGCGCAATGACATGGAACAGATTTTGTACACCGAAGAACAGATTCAAGCCAAGATCGAGGAGCTCGGACAAGAGCTGTCCGCTGCCTACAAGGATCGCAATCCGCTTGTCATCTGCGTGCTGAAGGGCGCCTTCGTATTTATGGCCGATCTGGTGAAGCGAATGGAAATTCCGCTCGAGATTGACTTTATGGCAGTATCCAGCTATGGTGCGGCCACCAAATCTTCCGGCGTCGTCAAAATTATCAAGGACCTGGATACGCCGGTGGAAGGCCGGGATATTGTGATTGTCGAGGACATCATTGACAGCGGATTGACACTCAGCTACCTGATCGATGTGCTGGAGCGACGCAATGCGCATTCGATCGCCGTCGTTGCGCTGTTTGACAAGCCTGCCCGCCGAACGGTTGGACTGGAGCCGGATTACCGCGGCTTCGTCATTCCGGACGCATTTGTCGTCGGATACGGGTTGGATTACGCGGAGAAATACCGGAACCTGCCGTATGTGGGAGTTCTGAAGCCCGAGGTTTACAGCAGCTGACCGTCTTTGTTGAGAGTCGGCTTGCGCTGTGGTAAAATATACAAAGTTGCCGCTGAGAGGAGGTAGGGGATGAATCGGATCATCAAGAATACCGGTTTTTATCTCATCGTTTTTCTAGTAACAGTAGGGATCATCCATTTTATCAGCACCCAGAACGAGCAGAAGGTTCCTGTCAGCTATGATGAGTTTCGTCAAGAGCTGAAGAACGGGAATATCAAGGATGTAACCGTTCAATTCGATGGCTATACATATTTAATTAACGGGAAGTATAAGAATCCGGTATCTGCGGACAAAGAAACGTTTGAAAGCCGAGCCCCTGTAGACGAGAGGTTGGTTGAGCTTTTAGAAGCCAGCGGGGTCAAAGAGAACTGGAAGCGAATGGAGGAGCCGTCGGCATGGGTGTCTTTGCTGACCACCATGATTCCGTTCGTCATCATCTTTATTCTGTTCTTCTTCCTGCTGAACCAGGCTCAGGGCGGCGGCGGCAAGGTCATGAATTTCGGCAAGAGCCGGGCGCGTCTATATAATGAAGAGAAGAAGCGCGTAACCTTTGAGGATGTTGCCGGGGCGGATGAAGAGAAGCAGGAGCTGGTTGAAGTCGTCGACTTCCTGAAGGATCCCCGCAAATTCGCAGCAGTCGGGGCGAGAATTCCGAAGGGCGTGCTGCTCGTCGGACCTCCGGGAACCGGTAAGACGCTGCTTGCAAGAGCGGTGGCGGGCGAAGCCGGCGTACCCTTCTTCAGCATCAGTGGCTCTGACTTTGTAGAGATGTTTGTCGGCGTAGGCGCATCCCGTGTCCGCGACCTGTTCGAGAACGCGAAGAAAAACTCGCCTTGCATTATCTTTATCGATGAGATTGACGCCGTCGGACGCCAGCGCGGCGCCGGACTTGGCGGCGGACATGACGAGCGGGAGCAGACGCTCAACCAGCTCCTCGTTGAGATGGACGGCTTCGGCGCCAACGAAGGCATCATTATCGTAGCAGCGACCAACCGTCCGGACATTCTGGATCCCGCGCTCCTGCGCCCTGGACGCTTCGACCGGCAAATTACGGTTGACCGTCCGGATGTGAAGGGCCGCGAGCAGGTGCTTAAGGTGCACGCGCGCAACAAGCCGCTTGCCAAGGATGTGAAGCTGGATACGATTGCGAAGCGGACGACCGGCTTTACCGGCGCCGATCTGGAGAACCTGCTGAACGAAGCGGCGCTCCTTGCTGCACGTCGCAACCGGAAGGATATTTCGATGCATGAGGTGGATGAGGCGATCGACCGCGTCATCGTCGGCACGGAGAAGCGCAGCCGCGTCGTATCCGACCGCGAGAAGCGTATCGTCGCATACCATGAAGCCGGTCATACCGTATGTGGATTGTTCCTCGAGCATGCGGATGCCGTTCACAAGGTGACCATTATCCCGCGCGGCCGTGCAGGTGGATATGTCATCATGCTGCCGAAGGAAGATCGGATGCTGATGACCAAGCAGGAGCTGCTGGATAAGATTACGGGCTTGCTGGGCGGACGTGTGGCGGAGGAGCTGTTTATCGGCGAGATCGGCACAGGCGCATACAGCGACTTCAAGCAGGCAACTGGTATTGCCCGTTCCATGATTATGGAATACGGCATGAGTGATAAGCTCGGACCGATGCAATTCGGCAGCTCGCAAGGCCAAGTGTTTCTGGGCCGCGATATCGGGCATGAGCAGAACTATAGTGACGCCATCGCTTACGAGATCGACCAGGAGATGCAAAATATTATTCGCAGCTGCTACAACCGCTGTAAAGAGCTCCTGCTCAAGCACGAGCGCGAGATGCATCTGATCGCGAAGACGCTGCTGGAGAAGGAAACGCTCGAGCTGGACCAAATCAAGATGCTTGTCGATACAGGAATCTTGATCGATCCCCCGGCACCCAGCGAGGAAGTCAAGGTCAATATTCAGCCGAAGGACGACAGCAATCCGGAGGCCTAACATGCAGCCGCCCTCTTGGGCGGCTTTTTGCTAGACATATTAGGATTTATAAGTTTTTGCAGTTCTTACGATCCCCAGCGGCGTTATTTGTGCTCGGGGAGCATATTCCCGCATCTAACGATTCCCAGGAGTCTTATTGGTTTCCGCCAAGCTGAAAAACGAGTGATACGGGCGAAATAACGTTGTGCAATATCGTTAGGTTGGGAAATACTGAGGAAATCGTGAATTAGCGTTCGTGTGGATCGTTACGCTGAACAGCGTACCTTATCATGAAGCGGGAATCAGCGGGAAACGGCACAGTTATCTGTTGACACGTAACGTTAGATTCTGTAAATTTAATGTACACTCAATACGTCACAGTTTGGACATAATAGCTGTAGTCGATTTCTTTTTTTAGAAGGCTTGTGAAAAGTTTCTCAATCATAGATGCGGCATCGGAATCTAAGCCGCGCGGAAGGAGACTTGCAACATCATGGAAGCACTGGCATTGGAGCGCAAGGCGGAGCAGAATCGCGAGTTGACGGAACGGCTGATGCAGCTGAAGAAGGAACGGAATGCTATTATCCTTGCCCATTATTATCAGCGAGACGAAGTACAGGCTGTTGCCGATTTTCGCGGGGATTCCTTCCTGCTTGCTCAGAAGGCTGCGGAGACGGATGCGGAGGTCATCGTATTTTGCGGTGTTCATTTTATGGGGGAGAGTGCCAAAATTCTCGCTCCAAACAAGACGGTTATTATTCCGGATGAGCGAGCTGGCTGTCCGATGGCGGATATGGTGAATGTCGACGGGCTGCGTAAGCTGAAGGCACAGCATCCGAATGCCAAGGTCGTTACGTATATTAACTCGTCTGCGGAAATTAAAGCGGAAACAGACATCTGCTGCACATCAGCCAACGCGGTGAAGGTCATTCAGTCGGTCGATGCGGATGAGATTATTTGGGTACCGGATAAAAATCTCGGACATTATGTGCAGCAGTTCACCGACAAGAAAATGATCATATGGGAAGGGTACTGCAATACCCATGATATGCTTACAGTCAAAGACGTCGAGGAAATGCGCGCCAAGTATCCGAACGCCAAGTTCGTCGTTCATCCGGAATGTCGGCCGGAAGTGGTGAGAATGGGCGATTTCGTCGGCAGTACAACCGCGATTATCAAATATTGCCGGGAATCGGAGCACCAGGAGTTTATTGTAGGGACGGAAGACGGAACGGGCTATCAGCTTCGCAAGGATAGCCCGCACAAAACCTTCCATTTTGCCACCAAATATCTTGTCTGTCCCAATATGAAGGTCAACAATTTAAAGAAGCTTGTACGCTGCCTGGAGACGATGCAGCCGCAAATTTATGTGCCGCCGCATATCGCAGATCAGGCAAGGCTGTCCCTGGAGCGCATGCTGCAAGTCAAGTAGCATGCGCTGCTTCTTGCAGGGCGACAGACGGAAGGGGTTAACGGTAACGCTATGATTCCACGTACATTGATTGACTTGTCGTTGTCCGAAATGCCGATTGTGAAGGCGGATGTCATCGTAATCGGTGCCGGCATCGCCGGGTTATTTGCTGCGATTAAAGCGAGCGAGCAGCACAAGGTTCACTTGATTACGAAGAAGTCGCTGTTCGACAGCAACACGCGTTACGCGCAGGGCGGCATCGCAGCGGTTTTCTCGGAAGAGGATTCACCGCAGGCGCACCGACAGGACACCTTGATTGCAGGAGCTGGTCTCTGCTCGCATGATTCGGTGGAAGTGCTCGTTCACGAAGGACCGCAGGGCGTACACGATCTAATCGGAATGGGTACGGTCTTTGACGAGGAGAAAGAGGGCGTCTACGCGCTCACCCGAGAAGGAGCGCACAGTCAGCGCCGTATTTTGCATGCTCAGGGCGATGCGACCGGTGCGGAGATTGTCCGCGCACTTGCGGAGACGACGAAGAAGAACCCGAACATTACCGTGTGGGACGACCGGTTCGCCATCGATCTCGTCACGGACAAAAGAGTTTGCTATGGCGTCGTTGTGCAGGGAGCGGACGGGGCGCGTACGTTCGTACGGGCGAAGGCAACCATTCTTTGTACAGGAGGAGCCGGTCAGTTATACCGATATACAACAAATCCGGAGGTTGCGACCTGCGACGGCATCGCGATGGCATTCCGGGCCGGTGCACATATACAGGACGTGGAATTTGTTCAATTCCATCCGACGGCGCTGTGCTACCCGGGAGCACCCCGATTTCTGATCTCGGAAGCGGTACGCGGCGAGGGGGGCGTCCTACGCAATATTCGCGGCGAACGGTTTATGCACAATTATCACCCGCAGCTGGAGCTTGCGCCGCGGGATGTTGTAGCGCGCGCGATCGTCAGCGAAATGGAGGAGACGCGCTCCACCTTCGTCTATCTCGATATTACGCATGAATCGCCGGACTTGATCCGACATCGTTTTCCGACGATCTATGAGTTCTGTTTGCAATATGGGCTGGATATGACGACGGACTGGATTCCGGTTGCGCCGGCGGCTCATTATATGATGGGCGGGGTGAAAACCGGGCTGCACGGAGAAACCTCGGTAGAACGCCTCTATGCTTGTGGCGAGGCTTCGTGCACAGGTGTACATGGCGCGAATCGGTTGGCGAGCAACTCGCTTTCGGAAGCGATTGTATTCGGACGCCGCATCGTGGAGCATATTGAAGGTTTGCCCGATCTCCCGACGGATCAGATGCCGGAGTTCGATTACGACCATCAGCGCAGATACCCGCCAACGCAGGCGATTATTGAGCGAAGGCTCAAGCTGCAAAAAATCATGCTGCGCCATGTCGGCCTCCGCCGCAACGAGAAAGGGCTTCGCAAAGCAATCGAGGAGCTGAAGCGTCAGCTGCCGGTTTATGATTCGCTGCTGAGCAAGCAGGAGGAGTTCGAATTTGCGAACCTGTTGACGTGCGCCCTGCTGACGGCTCAGGCTGCCCTGATTCGCGAAGAGAGCCGCGGCGCGCATTACCGTGAGGATTTCCCTGAGCGGGACGATCTGGTCTGGAAAAAGCATATTTTGCACCAACGTGAGCATGGGGTACGCGAGGAGGGTCATGACGATGGCGGAGCAGCTGTTACATAAGCGGGAATTGAAGGAGCAAATTCGGGAGTGGCTGCGGGAGGATATGGGACCGGCCGGGGATGTCACATCGCTAACGACCATATCGGCCGAGCATCGATCCCGCGGAATCATTCATGCGAAGGAGGACTGCGTGCTTGCCGGTTTACCGGTCGCGGAGCTCGTCTTTCACGTGGTGGATGAAAGCCTGCATGTTCAGAAGGTTGCC
>JBEPYM010000083.1:0-13810 GCA_041641375.1 Paenibacillus sp. | reverse complement strand
CAAAATCGGTTCACACGTATCATTTTCCGACAAAGGATTGCTGAACGCCGCTACTGAGGCAGCCTCCTACGGATCGAGCACATTCATGATTTATACGGGAGCCCCCCAGAATACGAAGCGCAAGCCGATCGAGGAGCAGTTTATTGAAGAGGGCCGGACCAAGATGGGCGAGCACGGCATCGATGAAATCATCGTGCACGCCCCGTATATCGTCAATCTCGGCTCGTACAAGGGCAACACGTTCCAGCTTGCGGTCGATTTCCTTCAGGAGGAGATTCGGCGTACGCATTACCTCGGTGTGAAGCAAATTGTGCTGCACCCGGGCGCCTACACCGAGAAGGATCTCGAATACGGCATCAACCGGATTGCCGAGGGGCTGAACGAGGTGCTGAAGGGCACCACCGAGACGGATGTTCACATTGCGCTCGAGACGATGGCCGGCAAGGGAACCGAGATCGGCCGCACGTTCGAGGAGCTGGCGCAAATTATGGAGAAGGTCGAAGACAACGGCAGGCTGACGGTTTGCCTCGACACGTGCCACGTACACGACGCAGGCTACGATATCGTCGGCGATTTGGACGGGGTTCTGGAGCAGTTTGACCGGATCGTAGGCTTGAACCGGCTGGCCGTACTTCACCTGAACGATAGCAAAAATCCGCGCGGCGCAGGCAAGGACCGCCATGCTCCCGTCGGCGCAGGCCATATCGGCTTCGATGCGATGAAGCGGATTGTGCATCACGAGAAGCTGAAGCATTTGCCGATGGTGCTCGAAACACCGTGGATCGGCAAGGACGACGCAACGCAGCGTCCAATGTACGAGACGGAAATTGCGCTGCTTCGCGGCGACCTTCATACCCGCTTTGGCGACGAGTTTCTTACGGATATCGAGAAAGCGGCAGCCTTCTTTGAAAAGAATGGCGTCCACCCGCGCGAATACGTGCTGCAAACCTGGGATACACTCAAAAATGATGCGAAGGCCAAGAAAGCGGACCCGCGAGAGCCGATGGACCGCCTGTACGACATGCTGATTGAAGGTCATGTGTTCCCGAACCTCACGGAAGAACAAATCAATCAGCGTCTTACCGCATGGTTTGCCAAAGAGGTGATCGGCGCATGAGCGAGTCCAGATTTGCCAAGCGGGATCTGCTGAATGCGAATCGGGCATGTATGCTCATTTCATGTCCCGACCGGCCGGGAATTGTGGCAGCGGTGTCGCGCTTTCTGGCGGAGCAGGGCGCGAATATCGTCCAATCCGATCAATACACGATGGATCCGAGCGGCGGCATGTTCTTTATGCGGATTGAATTTGATCTGGACAATCTGAACGGGAGGTTGTCCGTGCTGGAGGAGGCGTTCCGAACGGCAACCGAGCCTTTCCATATGAGCTGGCGCATCAACCGCATGAACCAGAAGAAGCGGGTCGCGATTTTTGTCTCCAGGGAAGACCACTGTCTGCTTGAGCTGCTCTGGCAGTGGCAGGCTGGAGACCTGTACATGGACGCGGCGCTCATTATCGGAAATCATGCCTCCATGGCGGAAGCGGCTGCGCCCTTCGGCGTCCCGTTCTACCATGTGCCGGTAACACCGGAGACGAAGGAGGAGGCGGAGCGGCGGCAAATCGAGCTGATTCAGGAGCACAATGTGGACCTGATCATCCTTGCGCGCTACATGCAGATTGTTTCCCCGCATTTTATCAGCAAGTATCGGAATCGGATCATCAACATTCACCACTCCTTCCTGCCCGCCTTCGTAGGCGGAAAGCCCTATGCGCAAGCTTATGAGCGAGGTGTGAAAATAATCGGCGCCACCGCCCATTACGTTACCGAGGACCTGGATGCGGGACCGATCATCGAGCAGGATGTGCAGCGGGTGACGCATCGCGACAATGTGGACGATCTGAAGCGAATCGGGCGACATATCGAGCGGATTGTGCTGGCCAAGGCGGTTTCCTGGCATCTGGAGGACCGTATTCTTGTGCATCAGAACAAAACTGTCATTTTCAATTAAAAAAAATCGTAAAAGATAGGGCTTTGATCTTATGATCGAAGCCCTATTTGTCGATGTAAGGGATATAACTTTCTTACGATTGATAACCCCTCCGAGAGGCGGAGTCCCTATATGCTGAAAGACTTTGGCGGCAACGTCGCGATTATTATCGCTTTGCTGTTTATCGGCAGCCTGGCGGCTGAACGCCTGGGCTTGCGTCTGCCGAACGACGAAAATGCTCGCAGGAACGGCGTGAACATGCCAATCGGCCTAGGCTTCGGCATACTCGGCTCGTGCCTGATTTTGTTTGGAATTGAATATGCTCCCGGTATCTTGTTCGACCTGCGCCACATCCCGATTTTCCTGGCGGCGGCCTTCTTTGGGGGCGGCACCGGGCTTGTTGCAGCTGCAGTCATTTCTGCGATGCGCATGATCATGTTCCAGCAATTCGATGCGAACACATGGATTGCAGCTGCGGCGGTAATGTCGTGTGCTGGTGTCAGTGCGTTGTTGGGCTACCTGATTCGTCGCAGATTGTATGCGTACGTGGCGATGAATGTGGTGGGGAATGTCATCTTAATTGCAGTCGTATACGGAGGACTGCCGCTCACACCTTCACTGGTCGAGACAATGATCCACCATATTGTATTCTCGATTGTTGCGGGTACGTTAGGATATATGGCGGCAAGATATTTAATTCGTTCACATCGCTCCTTTCTCAATTTGACCAATCTTACCTCCGAATTGAGGGCGCTGCTGTTCAATCTGAACTCGGGAGTTGTTGTCGAGGATGACGAGCGGCAGCTGAAATATGCGAACCAGAAATTTTGCGATATCTTTCAGCTGGAGATCAATTCGGATCAATTGACTGGCAAAAGCTTTCGACAGCTCGCGCTGGAGGCGAAGGAGCTGTTTGAAGAGGAGGAGCGTTACGCACGTTCTGTATATATTTTGACAGCGTCCCGAGTGCCTTTGCTGAATGAGGAATGGAGGCTGAAGGATGGCCGAACACTCGAGCGCGACTATATTCCCATATTGAAGGATGGCGAGACGGTCGGTCATCTTTGGAGTTATCGCGACATCACGCATCGCAAGCAGACGGAAGAAGAGCTTGCCGAGAGCGAGAACCTGCACAAATCCATCGTAGAGCTGTCGCCGGACCCGATCTTTATCGTCAATGATGCGGGCGAGGTTGTGCTTGCCAACCTGAAGGTGGAGGAGAGCCTGGAAACGACCGGGCATGGCATGATTGGTCAGCATGTGTCTCGATTTGTGCATGAGGACAGCTATATCATCGTGTCTGAACATATGCGCAGCATTCTGGACAAACAGACGTCGATCAGTGGAATCGAGATCAAGCTGGTGCGTATGGATGGCTCTGTCATTGACGTCGAGGTGTCTGCATCGCCGATTCGCTATAAGCGGAAGCGCGCGATTCTAGGCATATTTCGAGATATTACCGAGCGCAAGCTGCTGGTGGAGAAGACGATGGAGGCGAATCGGCTGCTGGAGCTGCTGTCCAATTCGGACGGCTTGACTGGAATGGCTAACCGCAGGCGATACGACGATCAATTGAACAAGGAATGGATGCGATCTGCACGCAACGGTACGTCGCTTTCCTTGATCATGCTCGATATTGACTGTTTTAAAATGTACAACGATACCTATGGGCACTCCGAGGGCGATACTTGTCTGAAAAAGGTGGCGGCGGAAATTGAACGTGAGTTGAAGCGGCCGGGGGACTTTGCGGCGAGGTATGGAGGCGAGGAGTTCTCCGTTATTCTTCCCGAAACGGATGAGGAGGGCGCGCTGCGTGTCGCGGAATCGATTCGCGCCGCGGTGGAAGCACTGCGTATCGAACATCGGTACGGTGTGAATCGCGACGTCGTAACCGTCTCGCTTGGTGTCGCTACTGTGGTGGCGCAGGCCGACGATGAGCCCAAGTCGCTGCTCGACAAAGCGGATCAAGCGTTGTACGCATCCAAGAGGAGTGGACGCAATCGTGCGTTCGGATACAGTCGGATCCAGGAAATACAGGAAAGCCGCAGCGAATGAAGCTGCGGCTTCTTTACTTGCAATCCATCGAGTATACCCGCTTTTTTCTGGACTACTGTGGCAAAGCGCGAAAGCACATGGTACAATAGGGCATGATATGTTTCACGTGAACAACGGAATATTCAAAGGAGGATTTATCCGCTATGCCGACGGTACAGAAGACGATCGACCAATTGACGATCGATACGATTCGCACACTTTCCATTGATGCGATCGAGAAAGCAAACTCCGGTCATCCGGGCATGCCGATGGGGGCGGCACCGATGGCTTATGAGCTGTGGGCGAGATTTCTCAAGCACAATCCCGACCAACCGAACTGGATCGACCGCGACCGGTTTGTGTTATCCGCAGGTCACGGCTCCATGCTTCTATATTCGATGCTTCACCTTTTTGGCTATGACTTGACGATCGAAGATTTGAAGCAATTCCGCCAGTGGGGCAGCCGTACGCCGGGTCACCCGGAATTTGGGCATACGGCCGGCATTGACGCTACGACAGGGCCGCTTGGACAAGGCTTCGCGATGGCAGTCGGTATGGCGATGGCGGAGGAGCACCTGGCGGCGGTATACAACCGTGAAGGCTATTCGATCGTGGACCACTATACGTATGCAATTTGCGGCGACGGCGACCTGATGGAGGGAATCTCCAGCGAAGCGGCATCGCTTGCCGGCCACCTGAAGCTAAATAAGCTGACGGTGCTGTACGATTCGAACGATATTTCGCTGGACGGCGAGCTGAACCTGTCGTTCTCCGAGGACGTGCGCAAGCGCTTCGAGGGATACGGCTGGAACGTGCTTCTCGTCGAGGATGGTAACGATCTGGGCGCGATCCATCAGGCGATTCTGGCTGCGCAAACGGATTACCGTCCGACATTGATTGAGGTTAAGACGGTGATCGGCTACGGCTCCCCGAACAAAGCAGGCAAGGGCGGCCATGCAGGTCCACACGGCTCCCCGCTAGGAACGGAAGAGGCGAAGCTGACGAAGGGCGTTTACGAGTGGCCACACGAGGAATTCCACGTGCCGGAAGAGGTTAAGGCGCATACGGCAAAGCTGAAGGCGCAGGGCGTTCAAGCTTACGAGAAGTGGACGGCATTGTTTGAAGCATATCGCAAGGCGTATCCGGAGCTGGCGGCTCAGTTCGAGCAGGCTGTGAAGGGCGAGCTGCCGGAGGGCTGGGATGCCGAGCTGCCGGTGTATGCGGATGGAGACAAAGCGGTATCGACGCGTGTGGCATCGGGTCAGGCGCTGAATGGACTGGCGAAGCGCGTTCCGACGATTATCGGCGGCTCCGCGGATTTGGAAAGCTCCACGATGACCCATCTGAACGGGATCGACAACTATACGGCTCGCGACTATAGCGGCCGCAACGTCTATTTCGGCGTTCGCGAGTTCGCAATGGGTGCAGCGGTGAACGGGATGATGCTGCACGGCGGCGTTCGTCCGTTCGGCGGCACGTTCTTCGTGTTCTCGGATTACCTGCGTCCGTCCATTCGTCTGGCGGCTATTCAGGGCTTGCCAGTTGTGTATGTGTTCACGCATGACAGCATCGGCGTTGGCGAAGACGGACCGACGCATCAGCCGATCGAACAGCTTCCGGCGCTGCGCACGATGATTGGCGTTAAGGTCATTCGTCCGGCGGACGGGAATGAGACGGCGGCAGCATGGCGTTATGCGATTGCGCAGAAGGATGCTCCGGTGGCGCTCGTGCTGACGAGACAGAATCTGCCGATTCTGGCGGGCACCTCGGCAAAAGCGCGCGAGGGCGTAGAGCGCGGCGCGTATGTCTTGTCCGAAGCGGCTGGCGGCGCAGCTCCTCAAGCGATCATCATCGCAACCGGCTCTGAGGTTGCGCTTGCGGTTGACGCGCAAAAGCAGCTTGCCGAGAGCGGCATCCAGGTACGCGTCGTATCGATGCCGAGCTGGGAGCTGTTCGAGGCGCAGTCTCGCGAATATAAGGAGTCGGTGCTGCCTTCCGGCGTGAAGGCGCGTCTGGCGGTTGAGATGGCGCTGCCGATGGGCTGGGAGAAGTATGTAGGCGACGGTGGCGCGATTCTCGGTATTCAAACCTACGGCGCGTCCGGCAAGGGTCCGAAGGTTATCGAGGAATACGGCTTCACGGTCCAGAATGTAGTGAACAAGGTGCGCGAGCTTCTCTAGAGGAGATGAAAGATCCATATGGCACAATTCGATGGCGTTACGGTATTGAAGAAGGCGAATGTATACTTTGACGGGAAAGTAACAAGCCGTACGGTATTGTTCGCAGATGGCACGAAGAAAACACTCGGCGTGATGCTGCCCGGTGATTACGAATTCGGCGCAGATGTGAAGGAGATTATGGAGATTCAAGCGGGGCGTCTGGACGTGCTGCTGCACGGAGCCTCCGACTGGCTGACGATCGACGGAGAAGCTGCATTTACCGTGGAGAAGGGCACACGATTCAAGCTGCGCGTTCACTCGGTAACGGATTACTGCTGTTCGTACATCGCAGAATAGCGATAAAATGTCAAGAAGCACCTATGAAAATGCCGATTGCAGGTTTCAGCTTGTGAAACCGGCGGGATCGGCGTTTCATGGGTGCTTTCCTCATCTGCTGGTTGTGATCCGTTCTTCCAATTGTCCCCTGTTTCCTTGGAGCGAACGCTCATCATACAATAGGAGCAGGAAGGGGCTGAAATCAGATGATATCCCGCAGCGTAGCGCTTGGCGCTCTGATCTTGACCTTCGCCATTGCCGCAGGTTTCCTGTTCAACATCCAGAATGTATATCCTCGCGCCCCGCTTTATCATCTGGTTAAACAGGGGATTCCGCTGACGGAGCTGCAGCCGATTCCGGAGTTTGCACTTCGTGGAATTTTGCCGAAAGTGTATCAACTGGATCATGAGGGTACGGAGATGATTCGTGTGTATTCCTTCCCCAGCCTGGAGCAACGAAGTGCCGCGCTGCAGCAGTACCAGGAACGACAGAGGGCGATGAGTATCCATGACCCGATTGTGTTTCAGGATCGCGAGCGCCCAATCCTGGTTATCTACCATTACCGCTATACCGATGCGTCGACACAGCCGCCTGTCCTTGGCGATACCCGATACGGAGCGGCGCTGTCGAAGCTATACAGCCTCTCCAGCCAGTAGCCGCATGCATCACATATTGCAAGTTCGTCATGAATTGGTTTCTCGTAAATAAGAAAAACGCTTGACGGTTATTTGAGTGGTTAGTAGTAGCAAAATGTTACCATCCATCTATAAAATGCCCGAAAAAGCACATGAGTAGTAACATTTTGCTACCTCATTCAGGTTTTCCGCCGGATGTATCCGCTTACATCATAGTTCTGGTAGCATAATGCTCCCTCATCCTTGAAAATCTCCACCTTTGGGGGATGTTTGGTAGCATTTTGTTCCCATAGTTGTATCCAAAAATCTCTATTGAAATAGATGTAAGCAATAATGTCCAAGAAAGCCGCCTCAGATTAGTAATCTGGAGCGGCTTTTGTTTGTTCCTCTTACACTTGCCCAATTTCTGCGTCCTGTTCCATCACCTTCATCTGGATATATTCCTCCAGCTTGAGGCGTACGTACGGAGGGACGCCGGACATCAGACAGCCGTAGCGATATTCGCCGACGTTCTGCTCGATTCGAATGATTTTCCCGGTGATCGGCGGTATGTCGGCCTCCTGAGGGAAGTGGAACACGACAAACATATCCTTGTGCAGCGGGTAACGCGTTGCGATCTGCAGCCCATGGTTGGACAGGTCCGTCAGCCGCGCTTCGATTTGCTGACCCTTGAACGAGCCTTCTTGCTCCCACTGATAAACCGAAACATGTACGGTAAAATCCATCGGGACGCGGATGCTCTTGCGACGTTCGCTGCCTTTCGCTGCAGCTGGTGCGGACGAGTCTTCTCCAGGCGCAGCATGACCCGCATCGACATCTCCACCGGCCAAAGCTCCGGCTTCCATCGAAGCATTAGCCCCTGCACCACCCGATACCGACACGCCGATCCATTCCTCATACAGCTTCGCCAGCCCGGATAGGTCGTCGTCGCCAAGTCCGCGTGCGATCGCCATCTGGAATAATGCCTTCGCATTATCGAGTCCAGGCATGGGGACATGCAAATCTTGTCCCGCCGTCGATGCCAGACGAATATCCTTGGTCATCAGCGCCAACGAGAACTGGGCCGAGAAATCGCGGCTCAGCACCTTCGGGCTCTTCAGCTCAACCTGCCGGCTGTTGGCTGCGCCTGATCCGATCACCTCAAAGAACGTCTCCGGCTTGATGCCCGCCTTGGCGGCAAGCGCCAAACCTTCGCACATGGCAACGATGTGCTGGCTCACCAGCGTATTGTTGGCGAGCTTCATATAAGAGCCCGCACCGGACGGTCCCATATGGGCAATTCGCGAGCCCATTGCCTCAAGCACCGGCCTGGCTGTCTCGAGCGCCTCCTCGTCCCCTCCGACCATGAAGGTCAATGTACCGTTCTGAGCGCCGGGAAGGCTGCCCGTTACCGGCGCATCGAGGAACGACACTTCGTATTGCAGCAATTCGTGATACAGACGCTGGCTCAGCTCTGGTGAAACGGTGCTGCAATCGATCGCGACAAGACCCGGCCGCGCCGCTTCCATCACGCCGCCGCTGCCGTAATACACCTCGGTCAGCGCCTCATCATTCGCAACCATCGTGATCAGCACATCCGCGTGCTTGGCCGCTTCCCCCGGGGTCAGCGCGATGCGGGCGCCAAGATCAAGCATTTCCATGGCCTTGCTGCTGGTACGGTTATACACATAAAGCGAAAATCCGCGCTTGAGCAGATTTTTGGCCATCGGCAGCCCCATCGTTCCGAGCCCGATAAACCCGATAGTCGTCATAAAGGTACGAACCTCCTCGGTCATGATTCTCCCATTTTACCATTAGCGGAGGTGATCTGTGAACTTGAAATACAGACGAGGGAACAGTATGCTAGATAAAGAAAAACTAAAGGAGTGGAAGGATATGCCACCTGTTATTCGTTTTGATTACAGCAATGCATTATCATTCATCGGCCAGCATGAAATTGATTACTTAGCAGCCCCGATCAGGCTCGCACACGAGCAGCTGCATAACAAGACGGGAGCTGGGGCTGACTATGTAGGCTGGGTCGATCTGCCGACCACATACGACAAGGAAGAGTTCGCCCGCATCAAGCAAGCCGCGGAGACGATTCGCAGCAATTCGGACGTGCTCGTCGTCATCGGCATTGGCGGATCGTATCTGGGCGCGCGTGCTGCGATTGAGATGCTCTCGCATAACTTCTCGGGATTGCTGTCAGCTGAGAAGCGCCGCAGTCCGCATATTGTGTATGCGGGGAACAATATTAGCGGCACCTATATGACTCACCTGCTCGAGATGCTGGAGGGCAAGGAATTTTCATTGAACGTCATTTCCAAGTCGGGGACGACGACCGAGCCTGCGATTGCCTTCCGGATTCTGAAGGATGCGCTCGAGCGCAAATACGGCAAGGAGGCTGCGCGCAAGCGTATCTATGCTACGACGGACAAGGCCAGGGGCGCACTGAAGCAGCTGGCGGACGCTGAAGGCTACGAATCGTTCGTCATTCCGGATGATGTCGGCGGACGGTATTCAGTGCTGACCGCTGTTGGCTTGCTCCCGATCGCGGCAGCCGGCATTGATATCGACGCGATGATGGCAGGCGCGGCGGATGCATCCAAGCTGTATGCGAACCCGAACGTCGCGGAGAATGCCAGCTATCAGTATGCAGCTGTGCGCAATGCGTTATACCGCAAGGGCAAGACGACTGAAATTCTCGTGAACTACGAGCCGTCTCTCCACTATGTGTCCGAGTGGTGGAAGCAGCTGTACGGGGAGAGCGAAGGCAAAGACCACAAGGGCATCTACCCGGCATCCGTCGATTTTTCGACCGATCTTCATTCCATGGGCCAATTTATCCAGGAGGGGACGCGTAATCTGTTTGAGACGGTCATCCAGATCGACAAGCCGATTGCGGATATCGCCATCGAAGCCGACAAGGACGACTTGGACGGGCTGAACTTCCTCGCAGGCCGCACGATGGATTTTGTCAACAAGAAGGCGTTCCAGGGAACGATGCTGGCCCACACCGATGGCGGCGTGCCGAATTTGGTCGTGACTCTTCCGGATCAGAGCGCGTATTCCTTCGGAAGCTTGGTATACTACTTTGAGAAGGCGTGTGGAATCAGCGGCTATTTGCTCGGCGTGAACCCCTTCGATCAACCGGGAGTTGAGGCTTACAAGCGCAACATGTTTGCCCTGCTGGGCAAGCCAGGTTACGAGAAGGAGAAGGCGGAGCTGGAGCGCCGATTGAAATAAGAGGAGCATGTCCGCTCGTCCGGCAACGGGCGGGCTTTTTTTTCTGAGAGGAGATGACGCACGAATGCTGCCCTATTATCGAACCGTAAGCGGCTACGGCGAGAAGGAGCTGACGATCAAGCGATCCCGGTTTATCGGATATGCGCGGCCCGTCCATACCGAGGAAGAAGCGATTTCATTTATTGAGGAAATGAAACAGAAGCACCGCACCGCCAATCACAATTGCTCGGCTTATGTCGTTGGTGAACGAGATCAGTGGCAGAAATCCTCGGATGACGGGGAGCCGAGCGGCACCGCAGGCAAGCCGATTCTCGAGGTAATCAAACATCAGCAGCTCAAAAATGTTGCGGTGGTGGTGACGCGTTATTTTGGCGGAATTATGCTTGGGGCTGGAGGACTCGTTCGGGCGTATACCGAAGGGGCGGCCCTCGGGCTGGAAGCGGCGGTTCCGATCTACAAAGTATGGCATCGCGAGGTTCAGCTAACCATTGACTATACCTGGCATGGCAAGCTGGAAAATGAGCTTCAGCAGCTGCAGATGAGACGCGGGGAAACGACCTTTTCGGACAAGGTTACCCTACTATGTTATCCGATTGACATCGAAGCGGAAAGCTTCATGGAACGAATGAAGGACCTGACCCAGGGACAAGCTGATATCGTGGAAAAAGGTAAAATCTTTTTAGACCACAACGCTTTACCGCTTTTACTAAAAAAACTTATTTAATTACTCGGAATTATCGATTATAATAAATAAGAGTGGAAAGGGGGGAGTCAGCGTGGCAAGAAGAGCGGTGGAGCAAGAGCTGACAAAGGACATCATTTTGGACGTAGCCAGGGATTTGTTCGTATCCCAAGGCTATCGGAACGTATCGATGCGCAATATAGCGGGGGAGCTCGGATATAGTCACGGGTCGCTGTATTATCATTTTAGAGAGAAGGCGGAGCTGTTCTATGCGCTGGTTGTCGAGGATTTCGGGCTGCTGATCCGCAAGCAGAAGCAGCTGCTTGAACAGACGCAAATTACCGGCTATGCGCTTCTTGAGCATATGATGCTTGAATTTATCAAGTTCGGCCTCGATCATCCGCACCATTATGAAATCATGTTTCTTATTCGCGACCGCGAGCTGCGCGAGTACTCCCGCTCGGAACAAGCGGTAAGTATGGACCTGTTCTCCGAATTTGTGTGGTCCGTACTTCCGGATCGATATCGCCACGATTCAAGCAGGTATATGATTCCGTGGTCGCTGTTCATGTCGCTGCACGGTTTTATTACGTATTCGATTCATTTCAACCAAGATTTTGCCGAAGTTGAGAAGCTTGCGGTTGCGCATGTGCGCATGCTGATACGAAGCCTGACCTGTCCGGTATAAGATCGGCGGTCATCATGAAATCAGGCCTGCCCGTTCGTGCCCGAAGCCGACGGACAGGCCTGCGTGCGTTTCAACTATAAACTTACGAATCTTAAGCAGCTATGATATAATGAAAATGTGAACAGTGTGAAGCACAGGGAAGGTGAATTCCGATGGCAGACATGCCCGAAGCCGATTATCATCTATGTCCCAAGTTCGAGAATGCATTCGAGCTGCTGGGCAAGCGTTGGACCGGCTTGATTATTCAGGTGCTGCTGCATGGCAGTCGCCGTTTTAAAGAAATTGCCGATCTCATCCCCGGGATGAGCGATCGAATGCTGTCCGAGCGCTTCAAGGAGCTTGAGGCGGCCGGCATCGTGCTTCGCAAGGTGTATCCGGAGACGCCGGTACGTATTGAATATGAGCTGACGGACAAGGGACGTGCGCTTCATCCGGCGATGGAAGAAATTTCCCGCTGGGCGGAGAAGTACGGGGAATGACAAGGACAGGGGGCGCTGCGGTATGCAGCGCCCCCTCATTTTTTGGCGGATTCTTTCGGTTGCAGGGGTGGTGTACCGTTCGGATCACGTCTGTTGCCTAAGGGCTGTCTCAATGCAGCGACTCCGATCGATCGTGCAGCACATTATCTTGGGAGCAAAATGCTCCGAATCATCCAATTCAGGTGCAAATCTTCGAGGGATAAGTAGCATTATGCTACCAGAATCGAAATGTAAGCGGATACATTCGAAATATTGCCTGATCGAGGTAACATTTTGCTCCTACATCCATGCTTTTTCGCCCGATTTGAGGTGAGAAGGTAACATTTTGCTCCCTATCCTACCCTACCCTTACATGCTTCTCGCAAAGAACGGGCAGAAACCGCCGCGGTGCCGTGAGGCCGCAGCCACTAGCTATCGCTGCGGCGGCTTTCGGAACGGACGCATAAAGTCGGAGGGGACGTTCGATACATAGGTCACCGATTCCCCGGTAGCCGGGTGGGAGAACGTGATCGACCGGGCGTGCAAACCGAGCCGGCCGATTGGACTGGCACGCTTCGCGCCGTATTTCTTGTCACCTACGACAGGGTGGCGAAGATCCTGCATGTGGACGCGAATCTGATTTTTGCGGCCGGTTTCCAGTTGCAGCTCGACAAGTGAGTAATCTCGATTCGATTCCAGCACCTTGTAGTGGGTGACGGCAAGCTGCCCGTCGTTCGGATGGGGGCTGGAATAGACGAGCAGCGTCTTCGTTTCCTTCAGCCATGAGCGGACGATGCCTTCCTGCTGCTTCATCTCGCCTTCCACCAGCGCTACATACGTTCGCTCCTCAACCGCTTCATTCCAGTGCGCCTGCAGCTTGACCTTCACGTCCTCGCTCTTCGCGAAAATCATGACGCCCGACGTATCCCGGTCCAGTCGGTGTACGACCCAGATGCGTGCCTTCGGGTTGCTCACCCGCACATGCGCCGTCAGCTGACGGTAAGCGGTCGGCTCCGGCGATTCCGGAGACGCAGCGACGGACAGCAGTCCGGAATCCTTATGGACCGCGATCAAGTGCTCATCCTCGTGAAGAATACGCAATCCGGCAAGCGGAACGGCATCCGGGATTTTCGCCGTTCGTACCGTGACCTTCTGTCCCGGCTGCAAGGGGATGTCGTGTTTTCCAGCCGGCTGACCGTCCACATACACTTGTCCGCGCGCGAGCATCGACTTGATGGCATTACGTCCTTCGTGCTTCATATGTGCGAGCAGCGACGGCAGCAACGGACCGGGCTGCGTGACGGTATATTCAAAGTCTTTGTTTTTCAAGAGGCAGGTCACTCCAATATCGTTTCGATTGGAACTATCATATCATGCGGGGGAGACAGACACCAAACAGCGTTACTTACTATCGCAGCCGATGTATAAACAAGCCCCTTTTCGAACACTGATAAACAGTGAAGCCTTGCCATGATTCCGCTGAAACACTCGGAAGAATAGGACAACGGCTATTTTCGGAGGGCGCATGGATTGAAAACCTTATGGTCAAATCTCAAAAAGCATTACGTATACATCCCGATCCTGTATAGCATCGTATCGGTCGC
>JBEPYM010000082.1:0-13916 GCA_041641375.1 Paenibacillus sp. | reverse complement strand
CGTCGAGCCCGCTTGAACGCCGCTTCCCCGCCCTTGAAGGAAACCGCGACGGACGACACAAATCGGCTCAGAAATTGATTGGTGAGGCCGGGTATCACATTCTGCTCATGAATCAAAGTCGGAATACCGAGTCTCGAAGCGGCATAAACGACCGGCGCGCATACATAACCGCCTGTGCCGATGACAACGTCCGGCTTAAATTCCTGCAATAGCTTCTTGCACCGCTGCACACCTTTCACGAACCGCACCGCCGTTTTGATGTGCTCCAGCGTAAACAGCTTGCGCTGAAGTCCGGATATATCGACCGCTTCGAAACGAATGCCCTCTCTCGAGACGATATCCTTCTCAAGCCCTTTTGTCGTGCCGATATAAAACAGCTCTGTTCCCGGCTCCCGGGCGACGCAGTGGCTTGCAATCGACAGTGCGGGATAAATATGACCGCCTGTCCCTCCTCCTGTCAGCGCGATGCGCATCGAAACAATCACCTCGAGTATCGAGAAATGTTAAGCAATATGCCGATTGCGGTCAGCATCAGTGTCAGCGACGATCCCCCCGCCGAGATCAAAGGAAGTGTAATGCCCGTAACCGGGAACATCCCGATGACAACGCCGATGTTGATGATTACCTGAACCGCGATCATGCCGGTAATGCCCACTGCCATAAAGCTGCCGAACGAATCGGGCGCCGTGATTGCAACTCTCATACCGCGCCAGACGAGCAGCAGAAACAGCATAAGGACGAGCGAGCCCCCGATAAAGCCCAGCTCTTCGGAAATAATGGAAAAAATAAAGTCCGTCTGAGGCTCCGGCAAATAGCTGAATTTTTGCAGGCTTCGTCCAAGTCCAAGGCCGGCCAAACCGCCGGGTCCGATCGCATATAACGACTGGATAATTTGATAGCCGGAGCCGAGCGGATCCGCCCATGGATCCAGAAAGCCGGTAATGCGCTTCAGCCGGTAGGGAGCAGCCAGTACAAGTCCGACAAAACCGGCGATGCCAATCATCGCAAGCCCGCCGAGATGGAGCATCCTCGCACCGGCGGTATAGATGATCAGCAGCGCAGCGCCGCAAAGCACCGCGCCGCTGCCCAAATCGGGCTGAAGCATAATGAGGCCGAAAGCGAAGCCCATAAGCGCAAGGGGCGGTAGCAGCCCTTTGGTCAAATGAGTGATCTTGTGCTGTTCGTCCGACAGCCACTTCGATAAAAACAGGATCATACCAAGCTTCATGAATTCGGACGGCTGAATACCGAATGAGCCGATTCCGAGCCAGCTGCGCGCGCCGCCACGCACGACGCCCACGCCCGGAATAAGCACGATCGCTAACAGAAAAAAACATACGAGCAGAGCGATCTTGGCATACTTCCGCCACACCCAGTAATCGACGTTCATCATCATAAACATCGCGCCAACCCCGAGTCCGGCAAAGATGAGCTGACGCTTCAAATAATAATAGTAATCGCCGAATTCGCGGAACGCCAGCACGGCGCTTGCGCTGTACACCATAATGACGCCGATCGTAAGCAGCAGCAGCGTTGGCGCAATAATAAGAACATCAGGAGACGAGCGGACCTTGGGCATGAACGACACCTCTTGCACATCGATGTAGGACACGTCCGGCTTCCGCCATGGCATCCCCGTAGTACAACCATACTACAGGTTATGCACCGAATTCTTAAACATTCGTCCACGTTCCTCATAGGACGGAAACATGTCCCAGGAAGCGCAGGCTGGAGCAAGCAATACGATATCGCCCGCTTCGGCAAACTGATTCGCAGCCCCTACCGCTTCCGCAATGGCAGCTTCCGGATTGTCAACAGTATCGACCACTTTCACCCGGTTCAAACCGGCCAACACCGCGACATCCGCAAGCTTGCCTCTTGTCTCGCCAAGCGCCACGAGCGCCTTCACTCTGGAGCGGAACGGCTCGAGCAGATCGAGATAATCCGAGCCCCTGTCCAGCCCTCCGGCTATTAAAATGACCGCACGGTCGAATGACTCTAGCGCTCTGATCGCTGCCGTTGAATTGGTAGCCTTGGAATTGTTGTAATAGATAACGCCTTCCTTCTCCCCCACAAGCTCCAGCCGATGCTCCACCCCGCGGAAATCCGCCAGCATGCGGCGCACCGCTTCCACGGAAGCGCCCGCTGCAAGCGCGATACTTGCGGCAGCCATCGCATTTTCGACGTTATGCTTGCCCGGGATGCCCAGCTCGCTCTCGTGCAGCAGCACGGTAAAGTGCCCTTTGCCGTCTGCATAGACAAGCTCCAGGGTTCCCGGATCCGAGTACACACCGTACTCCACTCCGCCCTTCCGCGAGAACAGCATGACGGTTCCCTTCAGCGAACCGGAAGCAAGTGCGGCTGCACATACCGGATCATCCGCGTTGAGCACGGCGATATCGCCGTCCGTCTGATTCGCGAACAGCTTCAGCTTGGATGCGATATAATCGTCCATCGTTCCGTGATAATCGAGATGCGTCTCCGCCACATTAAGCAGCGCCGCGATACGCGGTCGAAATTCCGTCGTCCCCTTAAGCTGGAAAGAGCTCAGCTCGACGACTAGCCAATCGTCCTTTACCGCCTCTTGAGCCGCTTCCGTAAGCGGTCTTCCGATGTTTCCCGCCGCAATCGCATGAACGCCGGATGCGAGCAGCATGCCATGCGTCCAGGTTGTCGTCGTCGTCTTCCCGTTGGAGCCGGTAATGCCGATCATCGGCGCTTCGGTCAAATAATAGGCAACCTCAACTTCCGTCACCACCTCGACGCCAAGCTGCTCCGCTTGAAGGATCGGAGGTGCCGTATAGGGAATACCCGGATTTTTGATCAACAGCGCGGTTTTCTCTGTCACGAGATCGTCTGGATGACCTCCGCAAATAACAAAAACACCCAAGGCTTCAAGCTCTTCCGCCTCGGGACAATCTTTGCGTTCCTTCCTGTCGTTCACCGTGACGACAGCTCCAACCTGATGAAACAGCTTGGCGGCCGCTACACCGCTTCGCGCAAGTCCCAGTACGACAACCTGCCGACCTGCGTAATCGCGTGGATGCCTCATGCCTACAACCCCTCGTTGATATATAATCCAAGCCCGGCGAACACGAGACCAGCAAGCCAGAACGTAAGAACGACACGCCATTCGGACCAGCCGAGCAGCTCATAATGATGATGAATCGGACTCATTCTGAATACTCGCTTGCCAGTTGTCTTGAAGGAGATTACTTGAATCACGACCGACAAAATTTCAATCACGAATACCCCGCCAATAAGCAGCAGCAGCAGCTCCGTCTTGGTCAAAATCGCCACTGCGGCAAGTCCGCCGCCAATCCCCAGCGAGCCGGTATCGCCCATAAACACCTTTGCCGGGTGCTTGTTGAATACCAGAAAGCCAAGCACAGCCCCTACCATCGCCGCGGAGAAAACAGCGGCTTCCGGCTCCGTATGCAGCATCGCGATGACCGCAAGCGCTCCGAACGCGATTGCGCTCGTGCCTGCAAGCAAGCCGTCGAGACCGTCAGTGAAGTTGACCGCATTCGAGAAGCCCAGCATCATAACCGTAATGAACGGATAATACAGCCACCACTGGAAGTCGAGCCGGATATCTGTTAGCGGGATATGAACATACGTTTCATGACCGTTCGCCGCAAGCAGCACACAAACCACGCCTGCAAATACGAGCTGTCCGAGCAGCTTCTGCTTCGCGGTCAAGCCGAGCGATCGTTTAAATACAATCTTGATATAATCGTCCAAAAATCCGACAAGACCGTACCCGAGACATGCGACGAGAAGCACGTAGTACTCAGGGGACGGATCCGCAAATTTCAGGAACGAAAGAGTTAAAGCAAGCAGGATAATTGTGCCCCCCATCGTCGGAGTGCCTGCTTTCTTTAAATGTCCCTGCGGCCCGTCGTCGCGGATTTGCTGCCCGAACTTGAGCCTCCGCAGCACGGGTATGAGCAGCGGTCCGACGATGACCGCGAGCACAAACGCCACAACCATCGTCAGGATAATCGCATTCAGTTCCACGTTGCCGTCCCCTCTCCTTGATTCCTATAGATATGCTTTCATCAGCTGTTCTACAACCTCTTCCATCTTCATGCCGCGCGACGCCTTGACCAGCACGGCATCCTCCGGCCTCAGCTCCGGAATGAGCGCCTCACACAGCTCCTTCTTCGACTCGAACCATAACGCACAGCCGTCCGGAAGCTTCGTTGCCGCAGCCTTCACAAGGTGGCGGGTAAGCTCGCCGACGCCGTACACCGCATGAATGTTGCGGCTTTCCATCATCCTGCCGATTTCCTCATGGTAAGCCGGACCGTTCGGACCGAGCTCCAGCATATCACCCAGTACGAGATACCGCTTGCTGTAAATTTTCATGTCGTACATAAGCTGAATTGCCGCCTTCATCGAGGTTGGACTGGCGTTGTAGGCGTCGTTCAGAATCGTCAGTCCGCTAACACCCTGCAGCTTCTCGATGCGCATCTGAGTAGGCTGCAATTCCTTGAGCGCGCGAAATATCGCAGCCTCGCCCGCTCCTAAATATTTGGCGGCAGCGAATGCCGCTGCGGCATTCTGCACGTTATGACGGCCAAAGATGCTCATGAAAAAGTTGACCCGAGGCGCGCTGTTCAGCGTAAAATGCGTGCCTTCCGTATCCTGCAGCACGATGAGCGGATACAGATCGTTCGGTTTGCCTTCTCCGAACGTCATCCGCAGCATGATTTCCGGTTTGGCCGCTTCCGGCAAATATTTCTGAATGAGCGGCTCTTCTCCAGGATATACAAACAGACCGTTCCCGCGAAGTCCGCTCAATATTTCCAGCTTCGCCTTCGCAATCTCATCTCGCGACCCGAGCTGCTCCAGGTGAGCTTCGCCGATATTGGTAATGATGGCAACCTCCGGCTGCGCCAGCTTGCTAAGCAGCTCGATCTCCCCGCGGCCGCTCATCCCCATCTCGATAACCGCCATCTCGGTATCCTCTTCAATCTGGAGGAGCGTAAGCGGCAGTCCGATATGATTGTTCAGATTGCCTTCCGTCTTATGGACCTTGTAGGTCGTGGCAAGCATAGCCGCCAGCATATCCTTCGTCGTTGTTTTGCCGTTGCTGCCGGTTATGCCGGCGATGCGGACCGACAGCTGCTTGCGATATTCCGAGGCTAGTCGCTGCAGCGCAGCGAGCGTATCCTCGACCACAATAACCGGACCCGCCGGCGGCTCGCCGTGGTCCTGCTGCCACAAGGCGGCTGCCGCTCCCTTGGACAACGCCTGCTGCACGTATTGATGCCCGTCGTAATGCTCACCTGCGAGCGGCACAAACAGCTGATCCGCCCCAATCGTTCTCGAATCGGTCGATACGCCCCAAATCCGCAGCTTATCGCTGCCGTTCCAGGATGTTCGACCGCCTGTCATGCCTAGCACTTCCCTAAACGAACGCTTCATCGACTCAAGCTTCTCCTCACGGCGTCTCTCGCAACGATTCGGTCATCAAACGGGTACGTGACGCCCTTTATAATTTGATACGTTTCATGTCCCTTGCCTGCAATTAATACTACATCTTCGGGACCTGCCATTTCAATCGCTTTCTCGATCGCCGCTTTGCGCTCCGTCATTCGCACGTACCGCGATGCAGGATATCCGTAATCCGAGATACCCTGCTCGATATCCCGAATGATCGCCTCCGGTTCCTCGGAACGGGGATTATCGGAGGTAACAATGACATAATCGCTGTAGGTTGCCGCAATTCGTCCCATAATCGGTCGCTTGGTCCGGTCTCGGTCTCCGCCGCATCCGAATACTGTAATGATTTTGCCTTTTGCAAATTCCTTGACCGTTTCGAGCACGTTCTGCAATCCATCCGGTGTGTGCGCATAATCAACCAGTATCGAGTATGGCTGCCCTTCATCCACAGGCTGGACGCGGCCGTCAACCCCCTGAACGGATTCCAGGCTTTCCTTGATCCGCTCAAGCGGAATCCCTTCGGCCATCGCCGCCGCAATAGCAGCAAGCGCATTATAGACGTTAAATTTGCCGATCATGCTCAGCTCAAGCTCAATATCCCCGGCAAAGGTACATACGCGGAACGAAACGCCTTTGCCTGTCAGCCGCACGTCGGTCGCCCGCACATCCGCTTCATGCTCGATGCCGTACGAAAGCAGCTGAGCGGCGGTTAACCCGGCAAAATGCGCAAAACCTGAATCGTCCCGATTCAAGATCGCAACCTTTCGCTCATACGGGTCGGCAGCATCGCTGTTGCCGAGTCGGGAGAACAGAAGACCCTTCGCATCGCGGTAACGCTCGAGTGTGCCGTGGTAGTCGAGATGATCCTGCGTGAGATTCGTAAACACTGCGGTGCGGAACCGAACGCCCTTCACCCTGCCTTGCTCCAGCGCATGGCTGGATACCTCCATCACACAGTGCGTACAGCCCGCATCCAGCATCCGGCGAAAATATCCCTGCAGCTCGACAGCATCGGCGGTCGTTCGATTGGCGTCAAACGCCTCATCGCCGATCTCGATCCGGATCGTGCCCATCAGTCCGGTGCGGGCGCCGTAATCGTTCAATATTTTGTTGATGAGATACGTGGTCGTCGTCTTGCCGTTCGTGCCGGTTACGCCGATCACCTTCAGCGATTTGCTCGGGTAGCCGTAGAACCGGCTGGCAATGACCGCCATCGCATATCGCGTGTTCGGAACGATCAGCGTCGGCACGCCAAGCTCCAGATCGCGTTCCGCGATCAACGCTACTGCGCCGCTGCGAACGGCCTGGTCGGCAAAGTCGTGGCCGTCAACCGTATGGCCCCGCATGCAAATGAACAAGTGCCCCGGCTCCACCTTGCGCGAATCGGTTGCCAGCGCCGAAAGCCGCACGGAACCGTCGCCAACAATACGGGAAACGAGGAGAAGCTGCGCCAACTCCTTAAGCTGCATACGAACCCTCCGTTCTTCGCCAATCCATAGCATTCCACACTCTATTATGGTTCAAACTTCCAGCGGAATCAATCTTGAAAAAATCCCGGGTGCGGCTCAGCGAGAAAAATACGGATCGTCGAACCGCGTTCGACCCTGGTCCCCGGTTTTGGTGCTTGCGAAATAACCGTAGAGCCAGTACCCGCCTTGGCAAGATTAAAATTCATATTCAGATCCTCATAAATGTCGGTGATCGTCATACCGACCATATTCGGAACTTCCACAATCGGCGTCTCACCATACCGGTAATCTCGCTGGATGCCTTCCTTACTCGGCTCGACCCCCATATAGCGCAGTGCGTCGGACATGATGCTCCGTACGAGCGGCGCGGCGATCAATCCGCCGAACTGCAGTCCCTTCGGATCATCGACGGCCGCATACACAATCAGTCTCGGATTGTCCGCGGGTGCAAATCCAATAAACGATACAATATGCTCGTCAGCCGAATAACGTCCGTTAATTACCTTCTGCGCAGTGCCTGTCTTTCCGCCGACACGGTAGCCGTCGATAAAGGCATTGCGTCCGGTGCCTTTGGCTACGACGCTCTCCAGCGCCTCGCGAACCTGCCTCGAAGCATCGGCCGAAATGATATTGTCACGAATCAGCGTCGGCTTCACGCTCTCCACAACGGCGCCTGTCTCCGGATGCAGCCAGGCCTTCGTCACATGCGGCTTATAAAGCTTGCCGCCGTTAATTGCGGCCGATACGGCTGCGATTTGCTGAATCGGCGTGACGGAAACGCCCTGACCGAATGCGGTCGTCGCAAGCTCAACTGGTCCGACCCGATCCAGCTTGAACAGGATCCCGTTCTCTTCGCCGCCCAGGTCGATGCCGGTTTTTTTGCCGAAGCCGAACTTCGTAATATAGTTAAACAGCGTTTCCTTGCCCAGCCTTTGGCCGAGAATGACAAAGCCCGGATTGCAGGAATTTTCGACAACCTGAAGGAACGTTTCGCTGCCGTGCCCGCCTCTTTTCCAGCAGCGTAGCCGGGCGCCTCCCACTTCGATATAGCCCGGATCGTAGAACTGCTCGTTATGCAAATCCACCTTGCCTTCGTTCAAGGCTGCGGCCAATGTAATGATCTTGAAGGTTGAGCCCGGCTCATAGGTCATCCAGATCGGCAAATTGCGATTGTACACCTCGGGGGCATATTCACGGTAGCTGGCCGGCTCATACCCCGGTCTGCTGCCCATAGCCAAAATTTCGCCCGAGTTCGGGTCCATTGCAATAGCGATCACATGCTTCGCCTGATACTGCACCATTGCCTGATCAAGCTCGCGCTCCATGATTGTCTGTATATTTTTGTCTATCGTTAGCTGTAAATTGAGGCCGTCCTTCGGTTTCTCGAAGGTCGTGTTGGAACCGGGAATCATCTGTCCGCTCGCGGTCGACAAATACGATACATTGCCGTTCCGGCCGGCCAGCAGCTTGTCGTGGAACGATTCCACCCCAGTTAACCCCTGATTGTCAATTCCTGTGAAGCCGAGTACGTGCGAGGCTAATCCGCCGAACGGGTAATAGCGCTTATTGTCCTCCGTCACGACAATTCCCGGCAAACCCATCTTCCGAATTTCATCAGCCTTCTCCGGTGAAATTTTACGCCCGCCGGGCTGGATGCGAACGATCAGCTCTCGTTTCGTAATCGTATCGAGAACGCGTTTTTCCGGTATTTGCAACGCTTCCGCAAGCAGCGCGGCTGTCTTCTCCGGCTCCTTCACCTGAACCGGAATCGCCATAACGGTCGGAGTCGAGACGTTGTAGGCGAGCCGTTCCCCGCTTCGGTCCCAGATTTCCCCGCGTTTCGCTGCAAAAGGAATGTTACGCCTCCAATTGTTCTCCGCTTCTCCCGCTAGCCAGTCGCCCATCCACAGCTGGACATAGCCGAGCCTGAACGTCAAGGCGATAAAAAGAATCGTTACAGCAACCATGGCGATAAACAGCCTGCGTCGAACCGTTACTCCAGACACCCTCACGTTATGCGGCACCCCCTATTGTCCTGATTAGTTTCAGCCTATTCAGGACAACCAGGGGTTAGAACAAGCTATTGCCGCTTCGCATCTCCGCCGTTCAACCAGCTTCCAGCCGGCTTCAGCTCCAGACGCAGCTTGCGTACGGCGCTCTCGGAAGCCGACGCCTCACCGCCTCCGGCACGAACACCGAACGCCGCCTCTTGCGAGTACACATAGCCTTCGCCGGACACCTCGCATACGAGTCCAAGCACCGAGCATAGCTCCAGCGCATCGCGCATGGAATGGCCTCTCAGCTCCGGCACCTGCACCTTCTCTTTCTCCTCAGTCAACACATACATTCGGGCTCCCGCAGCCATTTGCGACCCTTGCTTCGGATATTGGGCAACCGCAGTTTTCCCCCCGCCGAGCACCTCCACCGCCGCACCCGCAGCTGCTCCGGCCGATTTCGCTTCGCCGACCGGCTTCCCGGCTACATCCGGGATGACAACGGTGGCGGCGCCGGGCTTCTGTAGAGGCTGCTGAGCACCTGCCGCCTGCTTCGATCTTTGCAGCTCGGTCCGATCCGGTGTCAAGCCGAGATAATGCAGCGACTGACTCATCGCTTCCTTGAAAGCAGGCAGCGTCGTCTCGCCGCCGCGCTGATAATTGCCGCCAAGATCCGGTTGATCGACAAAGATGCCGATGACGATCCTCGGATCCTCTACAGGCGCATAACCGATAAAGGAAATCAAATAGGTGCCGTCCTCGGAATATTTGCCGCTGATAACCTTGTCCGCCGTGCCTGATTTTCCGGCTATGCGGTACCCGTCAATTCGTGCCCGGTATCCGGTGCCGACCGGATCGGAGACAACCTTCTCCAGCAGCTCGTTCACCTGCTTCGCAACGGCAGGCGAGACGACCTCCCGAATCATCTTTGGTTTATGCTCCTCCAGCGTGTGTCCGGTAACCGGATCGTTAATTTTTTTCACAATATGCGGCTCCATCAGCTTGCCACCGTTCGCAATCGCGGCATAGGCAGACACAAGCTGAAGCGGACTGGCCAATATCCCGCCTTGGCCGAACGTTGCCGATGCAACCTCCGACGGATAATAAAACTGGACGAGTCCCTTCGCTTCCCCAGGAAGGTCGATGCCGGTTTTCTGACCGAAGCCGAATCGTGAAATATAATCCCGAAGCTTCTGCTCCTTCATTTCCTCATAGCCGAGCTTGATAAATGCAACGTTACTGGAGCGAAGGAGACCTTCCAAATATGAAATTTGTCCCCAGCCCGAGTAGTTATGGTCATGAATGACACCCCCCGGCACCCGAATGCTGCCCGATTGGAATTTCGCGTTCGCATCGAAAATCCCTTCCGCAACCGCCCCCGCCAGCGTCACAAGCTTGAAGGTCGATCCAGGCTCGTATTGCGACGTAATTGCGTGATTTGAAAATACGGAAATATCGGGTATATTCCAATACGTATTCGGATTGAAATTCGGATAGTTCGACATTGCAAGAATTTCTCCGGTTTTCGGGTCCATTGCAATACCGGTTACGCTCTTCGCCTTGAAATCCTTATACGATTTCTCCAGCGCGGAATCCAGATAATGCTGGATATTCTGATCAAGGGTGAGCACAATATCCTTGCCGTCCATCGGCGGCTTCATGCTAACCTTCGAGCCTGGCAGCCGATTGCCGAATTTATCGCTTTCGTACAGCAGCGTTCCGGACTGACCCATCAGCACGTTGTTGTACGCGCTCTCGATGCCGTAGTTCGGCTTCCCCTCCAGATCCACATATCCGAGCAGATTCGAAGCAAGTGTATCCTTCGGATAATACCGCCGCTCCTCTTCAATGAGAAACAAGCCGTTCCACCACGGATTTTTGATTTGCTTCTTTTCCTTCAGCTCGCGGATCAGCTCGCGGACCTGTTCCGCCTTCTCCGGACTGATTTTCCAGCCCTCCTGACGCACCTCTACCTGCTGCAGCAGCTCGCCGTCCGCCCCTTTTCTCGTGACGATCTCCAGAAGCTCCGTCTCGGGCTTGCGCAAAATAGCGGACAGCCCCTTTACCACCTCGGATGCAATTCCGGTATTGTGGATCTCCTGCGGGCTGACCGCCACCGTAAACGCCTGGGCATTCTTCGCGAGAATTTGCATTTTTGTATCAAAAATGGTTCCTCGTTTCGCCATAAGCGTCTTTTGCGTCTTCCACATGAGCTCTGCCTCTTCTACCAGCTTCGAGGCTTCAACGACCTGCACATAATAGACACGAGCTACCAATACAGAAAAAAGGAGGGTGAAAATCCCCCCAATCAGCAACGTGCGAACGCGTATTTTTTTGTTCATATGTAGGTTCCTACCTTGTCACTGCTTTCGGTTCCGGCGCTGCGGCCGGTTTCGCCGGAGTTTCCGCCGGCTGCTGTGCCGCAGGCTTCGCCGCCGACGCCGTCTGCACTTGGCCGGACGGCTTCGACGGAGCTGCCTGCGGGCTTGCCGGTGGCTGCGGCTTGCCTTGCGCCTTGGAGGCGAGCTCACCCTGCTGGAGCAGCCCGAGCTGGCGTCCCGCCTCAATCAGCCGTTCCGGCGACTGCATTCGGTCTACCTGAAGCTTTAATTCGTTGTTCTCGATCTCTAACCTTTTTATATCTCTCTCGATTTGCTGCATACGCACATTCATCTCATAGATTTGCGCATGTCTGAAAATAATGACGCCTGCTACGACGCAGCAAATCACGATAGTAAACAAATAGAGCAGCTTCTCCTGAGTCGGCAGCGTCTTGCTGCGGTATACGATCCTGCGTGTCTCCTTGACCTTCGCCCGCTGTTTCACTGCTGCTTCCGATACGGCCAACGAGCCATGTATGTATGCCGACACAGCCAATCCCCCTTACCATAATCACTTGATTCCCGCGTCCAATCAACGGGTAAGTTTTTCCGCTATTCGCAGCTTCGCCGAGCGGGAGCGAGGATTGCTCTCAAGCTCCGCGGCTGACGGCTCGATCGGCTTGCGATTGACCAGCTTCAGCACGCCCTTGTTGCCGCACACACACATCGGAAAGTCGGGCGGACATGTGCATTTCTCCGTCAGGTCTGCAAACGCCCGCTTGCAAATCCGGTCCTCAAGCGAATGAAACGTGATCACCGCGACCCGACCTTCCGGTTTGATGCATCGAATCGCTTGCCCCAGTGCATCCCGGAAAGCTTCCAGCTCATCGTTGACCGCGATACGGATCGCCTGGAAGCTCCGGCGTGCCGGATGAGGACCCGTCCGGCGTGTGGCGGCAGGAATCGCTTCCTTGACAATCTCGGCAAGCCGGAATGTCGTCTCGATGGGCGACTGCTCCCGCTCTTGCACAATTCTGGCTGCAATTCGGCGGGCGAACTTTTCTTCCCCATATTCCTGAAGGAGATAGGCAAGCTCCTTCTCTGGCCACTCGTTCACTACATCGCGGGCTGTAATACCGCCAGTGCGGTCCATCCGCATATCGAGCGGTGCGTCGTAATTGTAGCTGAAGCCGCGTTCCGCTTCGTCCAGCTGTGGAGATGAGACACCGAGATCGAACAGGATGCCGTCGACCTGCGGGATTCCTTGCTCATCCTTCGGTACGAAATCGAGCTTCTGCAGTCGTTCCTGCAAATACCGGAAATTGCTGCGGACGAGCTCCAATCGGCAAGGAAGACTTTGCAGCCTGCGCTGTGCGTGCTCCAGCGCCTGATCATCCTGATCAAAGGCAATCAGTGTGCCGCGTTCGCCCAGCCTGGATGCAATGAGCGAGCTATGACCCGCTCCACCCAGCGTGCAATCGACGTAAATACCGTCCGGCCTGATCGCAAGACCGTCCACCGCTTCCTCGAGAAGCACGGTAATATGATGAAACTCGGATAATGACAAGGACGGTTCCTCCTGAAGATCGCTCCGTTAGAGATCGAAGTTGAAATCGACAAGCTTCTCGGCGATTTCGTTGAACGACTCCTCGGATTCCTGATTGTAGGCCTCCCAGCCTTCCCTGCTCCATACCTCGACGCGCGATGATACGCCAATGATGACGCAATCCTTATCCAGCTTGGCATGTTCCCTTAAATTGGGAGGTATATTTACTCTTCCCTGTTTGTCCAGCTCGCATTCCGTCGCCCCCGAAAAGAAGAAGCGAGTAAAAGCGCGAGCGTCGGATTTCATAAGCGGCAGCGCCTTGAGCTTCTGCTCCATAACCTGCCATTCCTTCATCGGGTAGACGAATAAGCAGTTATCCAGACCGCGGGTTATCACAAAGTGCTCACCGAGGCCGTCGCGGAATTTCGCCGGTATGATCATACGACCCTTCTCATCGATGCTGTGACTATATTCACCCATGAACATCGTATGCTCACCCCCGTCCTCCACTTCTTCCCCATTTCGCACCACTTTGCCCCACTTTTCCCCACTAGTTATGTGTAATTCGCCGCACGGACGCAATATCCTGCTGCTCTGTCGTTTTTTTCTAAAAAATATTTTGCGAGGTTAAGGAAACGGAAAAAGGCCCCTTCGCTATGAAGAGGCCTGCACCTGAATATGAAGTTCCGATTGGGAATCTAATCCGAAGTAGACGTTGGGGGAAGGCTTCGCTTCTTGCGCGTTTTGCGGATCGACCACACGACCGGCCATGCCACTGCGCCAAGCAGAATGAGGATCGGCAGCGCTCCGGCGGCAAACACCACGAGCTGTTGCAACGCTTTGGTTACTCCCTGCATACTGTCCGACATCGCTTGCCCCGCCTGCGCCCACACCGATGCGTCCGGACCGGCACGCAGACCGCTCGCCGTTCGCTGATACACACGAAGCTCGACCGTTGAGAAGGCGGCATTTTGCTCCAAATATCGCATTCTTCCTTTCAGCCGCTCGATCTCCTCCTGGACTCGTCCCAGCTCGTTGGAGAAATGCACCAGGTCATTCGCCGTTGTCGCTTTTTCCATGAATGCGACTAGCCGGGCTTCAAGCGCCTGCTTCGACTTGAGACGCGACTCCAGAT
>JBEPYM010000081.1:0-13917 GCA_041641375.1 Paenibacillus sp. | reverse complement strand
GGGAAATATCGGGAAATATCAGGATGTTCGCCGTAATCCCTAGCAAGATGACTGCATAGAAAAGACCGACCCGTCAGGGCCGGTCTCTTATGGTTGCTTGGGATTTACAGCTTAACAACGTTCTCGGCTTGCGGGCCGCGGTTGCCTTGTACCACGTTGAATTGAACGCGTTGGCCTTCGTCCAGGGACTTGTAGCCGTCGCCTTGGATTGCGGAGAAATGAACGAATACGTCATTTCCGCCTTCAACCTCGATGAAACCGTACCCTTTTTCCGAGTTGAACCACTTTACTGTACCTTCTTGCATTTGATCGTACCTCCACTTGTTAAATAATTAGAATGCGTAAACTTTCCGAAAAAAAATTCACACATTAGAAAAGGTTATCCTCGCTAACCATATAACCCTTTATAATATGTGAATAGGTCATTGATGTTATTCGACTTCTTACACAATAACATAGCCGAGGCCGAAATGCAAATTCCCCATTCAAAAACTTGTCACTTGCTTTCGGTTGGTTTATGGGTTATAATTAAATATTGTTACAAGTGTGACCACTACTTATGTATCATTTCCTCTAGGATGAATGGATGTACACCATCAGACAGTTTCCTCACTGACATAAATTCAATTGAGAAGGAACGCGAATTCTGCAAGGCGCGGCCCTGGAGCCGCATTGACGATTGAGAGGTAGGGCTTTCGTTGTTTTCGTGATACGATAGCAGGAATAAACCATGAGCGGTTGCGCTTGATTTAGACCCTCGCCATTCTGGCGGGGGTCGTCCAATATTTTAACGGCATGAATTTATTTTTCAGCTTGATTTAATCTTTATATACTATTATGGAATAGATCCTGTTTCTTTATTCCATGCTGCAAGGGAAGAATGTAATGATGAGACTCATACCAAGAACGCGGCGCAAGGCAATCCTGTATGGAATGCTCATTTCCTTCAGCCTGCTTGTGACCGCTGTTGGAACGATATTGATGGCTGCACATACCAAAGTATCCGATACGCTTGCATCCGTATCGAGCGCTACCTACAGCCCCCAGCAGGAGGCCGCACTGGATAAGCTTGATCCGGCCAGACTGCAGCGGCCGCTTTTTCTGCTGATGTACGGACTGGACAGCCGCGAATTCGACAACGATCGCGGCAATCCAGACTCGCTGATGCTGGCTATGATCGATCCACGCGCACCACGAGCTACGCTCGTATCGCTGCCGAGGGATGCCTATGTCAACATTCCCGATTTCGGCCCGGAAAAATTGAATTTTACTGTACCTTACGGCGGTCCGGAGCTTCTGATCGAAACGGTGAAGCAGTGGCTTGACATTCCGATTGATGGGTACATATTTGTGAATTTCGCCGGGTTCATCCAAGCGGTTGATTTGTTTGGCGGCGTCGAAGTATTCGTTGAGCGTCCGATGCATTACGATGATTATGCAGACGGCACAAGCATCCACCTGGATCCCGGTTTTCAGAAGCTTAACGGAAAGAAGGCGCTTGATTTCGTTCGCTTCCGGATGAGCAATGACGGCGATGCGGCGAGCGATTACAATCGAATGGAACGCCAGCACCAGTTGCTTAAGGCACTTGCCGATCATCTCATATCGTTCAAATCCGCATCCAAGGTGTTTCCGCTGCTCGACATTATCGGAAGCAATGTGAAGACATCGTTAACCGTCAAAAGATTGGAATCGCTCCTTGCGCTCGCACCATCCTTTAAGCCATACATGATTGACACGACGTCGCTTCAAGGAGAGGCCAGCTTCGAGGACGATTACTGGTTTGAATTTATCCCGCAAGAGGAGCTGGAACGGATCCGTGAGCTGGCGAAACCTTATCTCGAGGCGCGCCAGCGCTGAACAGCGAGATCTGACTCTTACGTATCGACTAGAAATTTAAATTTGCGGTGACGATACTTGCGAAGGAAATTCCGATCCTTCCTCAACAGCGTATCGAGGTCCTCCGGCGTAAACAAGAAATGGTCGTTGTCGAACGTATATCCCGCACCGTAGTGGTAGCACAGCCATACCAGCTTGCTGCAATATACGGACGACCACGGATCGTCGAGCCTGCGGAACAAGGACAGCGAGAACGGCGGACGATCCTGCCCCACTCGCCGATACATCTCACTCTGCGCCAGATACCATCTTGCATATTGGGCGGCACGCTCCCCCCAGAGGGCATTCTTCGGTCGGTACACAGCCCGCAGACGATGCTTCCGCTCGAAATGCACAATCGGTGCGAGCCGCATATTCGGATCAGCCAGCGTCGACTCTACCATCTGTGCCTCAGATACGGCGATCGCGCTATGCCCCATAATGCCATCAGGCAAAAACATCTCGTTGTCGCAGGCAACCAATATGTCGCCTGCCCGATATGTGAACAGCTTACCTTTCAACGCATTCACCCCTTGCCTCATACGTATTCACGTATGGAGCAAGGGGTGAGTTTTACTTATTCATCCTCCCAGAAGCGCTGTCTCTCGATATACGCCCGCATTCCCGGTCTAGAGGGGGATGACAGCTTCGAACGCATGGACTCCGACCAGGACGCCTCGGATTTGCCCTTCGTGCGCTCCCGCATATATCGGCGCGTCGTCTCGTCGTAGGAAGCGAGCGCCTCCTCATACCCACTGCCGTCGTAGCTCTCCTGATGAAGCACCGCCTCGACCGGCAGTCTTGGGCGCAGGAGTGATGAAGCTGCCGATGCGTCTTCCGGGTCGGGATACCCGATGCACATGCCGAACACCGGCATCACGTGTGCGGGAAGCTTCAGCAGCTCGCTTACCTCGTCTATGCGGTTGCGAATCCCGCCGATATAGACGATGCCGAGCCCGGCCGATTCCGCCGCTACGGCGGCGTTCTGTGCGGCGAGCGATACATCGACAAGCGCAATGACCAAGTTCTCCGTCATCCCAATGTAAGCCTTGGACTGTCCCACAGCCGCATTCAGCCGATGCAAGTCCGCACACCATACAAGGAAAAGCGGACAATCGCGCACATACGCCTGATTGCCCGCAAGCTCCGCCAGCTTTGCTTTCCGTGCTGGGTCGGACACCCGAATCACACTATACGCCTGCATATTGCTGGATGTCGACGCCATCTGACCGGCCCGCACAATTTCCAGCAGCAGCGCGTCATCCACCGGTTTATCCGTAAATTTTCGGACGGACCGGTGCTTCTGCAGCAGCCTGATGACCTCGTTCATGAGCTTTTTTTCCTCCGTGTATGACAGCAGTTTTCCCCTCGCCCGCCACGGACACCCGTTCCTCGCGGATGGATGCGTACAGGCTGCGAACTCCTAGTATCGAAACCAGCACCGCGGCCAGCACGACCAGCAGGAACGGCTCGGGGTGAATAAACATCTTGACCAACGTATACGAAACAACCAAGGCAAGCAGCGGCGAAACGAGCCATACCTTCAGGATTTTGACAACGATCCCCTTCTGCCAGAGCTTGAAGCCGTGGTCGGCTGTTCCCATCCCCATAATAGCTGTCGTTGTGACTTGAGTCAACGGAACCGGAAGGCCGAATAGCGAGCAAATGATCACTAGCGTGCCTCCCGTTCCGGAAATCGCCGTCCCTTGCAGCAGCGACATCTTCGTTATTTTCTTCCCGTTCGTCTCGAGCACCTTCCCGCCGAGCACCATCGCGCCAATCGCCACAAACAAGCCGCCCCAGAACACTCCATCCCCCGTGCTCATCATCCCGGCGCCGACAAGCGGCCCGACCGCATTCGCAACGTTGTTCATTCCTGCCGAGAAGGCTTCCATGAAACCCGCGGCAATCACGAGCATGGTCAGCCACTTGCGCCAGCCTCCGGTTTCACCCTTCCACCGTTCATCCTTGCGCTCCAGCGCGCGAATCAAATACCCGGCACCCCAAGCAAGAAGAAAAGCGACAAGCGGAATAATGATCCAAAAGGAAACGATCACCATAATTTTGTTTACATACAGCATTTCATAAGCGACCCCGACTCCAACGACCGAACCAACGGTAACCTCGCTGGTCGACAGCGGAATCCCCATCAGATTGGCGCAAAACAGCGTCATAGTCGCCGATACAAGAATAATCAACACGAGCTGCACCGTTAAAATTTGCGAAGGAATAATGCCTGAACCCAGCGTCTTCACAACCTCGCCCCCGCCCAAATAAGCGCCGAGAAACACGCCGACCGCCACGACCGCAAGCGCAATGCGCTTGCGGGTAACCGCCCCGCTCCCGTATGCGATCCCCATTGTGGCCGCTGCACCGCTGGCGCCGATATTCATCGCAAAAAACAGGGCAACCGCAATTGCCGCATATGTCATCCACATCTTGCACACCAGCCCTTTCCGCCGATCATCAACCTTTTTTCCTATATCCAAGTAATTTACTGTGTTTTCTTGGTTATTAGCTTATTGTAGCGGAACATCTGAATCTCGGCAACGTCTTTTTTCTATATATGCAAAAAAACCTGCCCCTGAGCCTCAAATACGGGCTTTCGGGACAGGCTTCGCGTTATTGTCAGAATAGAAAAAAGTTTATGATGGCCGGTTTATAAACTCCAAAATCCCCTTCACAATACCGTCGGCAGTTCGGTTCTGGAACTCTTCGCGGAACATCTCGGCTTCCTCCCGCTCGTTGGAAAGATACCCGATCTCAAGCAATACAGAAGGCATCTCCGTCTTCCTCACAACGATAAACCCCCATCTTCGCAGCCATCGCGATTCAAAGCCGGTTGCCGCAACGACATGCTTGTGCATGATTGTCGCCAGCTCTTCGCTATGCGGCGTCCTCCAATACGTCTCCACTCCGTGCACCGAAGCGTTGTTATGGAAGGAGTTCCCATGGATGGAGACGAACAGGTCCGCCTTCAGCTTGTTCGCGAACTCCGCCCGCTCGTCGGGCGTCAGGTGTATATCGCTGTCCCTCGTCAGGTAAACCTCAACCCGTGACTGCTGCTGAAGCCGTTCATACACTTTCAGGCCAAGAGCCAGATTAAAATCCTTCTCCAGACGCTTGGCAATGGAGACCGCCCACGATTCCGATCCCCCGTGGCCGGGATCAATAACGATCTTCAGCTTCTTGGGCGCAGGCTTCAATGCGGGTGCAGCGGCGGGCGGTGTCTGAGATGCGGATGATTCCTTGACAGGCGCCGCTTGCTCCTGGATGTGCGGCGGCGGTTCCGTCACCGGCAGCACTTGTCCCGAAGCTAGCCAGGATAACAGCGGCAGCAGCAGCACCCCGGCGGCAGCGAAGACAATACTCCGACTCTTTCCCATCGCCGTTACGCCTCCCCTTCCAGCCGCTTCATAAACTCCTCGGCCGCGCTATAGCCCTGCTGGCGCAAATACCAGTTGTTGGCGGCCGCTTCCACAAGCCCTGCAACATCACGGCCAGGCTGCAGCTGAATTTCCATGCTCGGAATTCGAACGTTCATATACTCGGTAAACTTCGGCTCCAGCTCGAGCTCGTTATGCAGCGCGTTATCCTGCCACTTGGTCAGCTCAATATCCAGGGAGATACGCGTCTCATCCTGGAACGCCTTGCGTCCGTAAAGCCTTACGACGTTAATCAGCCCGATGCTCCGGAGCGCCAGAAACTCGCGTGTGGAATGATTGTGCGTACCGAGCAGTGTCTGGGGACTCAGCTTCTTCAGCACGACAATATCGTCAGCAACAAGGCGGTGGCCTCGGCGGATCAGGGTATGCGCCGTCTCGCTTTTGCCGACCCCCGATTTCCCCCTCAGCAAAATGCCGATCCCCGACACATTGACGCATACCCCGTGAATCGCGATTTCCTGCGCCAGCTCCTTGATCAGGTACGCATCGAGTGCAGCGATGAATTCCGTCGTCGGCTGTCCGGTGCGCAGCAGCGGGATTTGCTCTTGGCTGCAATATTTGGTGAGATATTTGAGACCATCCTGTCCGGCCGCCACGATAAAGCACGGAGGATGATATTTCACGATATTTCCGATGCACTCATTGCGTTCCTCGTCCGTCAGCTTATGCAAATACGTGATTTCCTTCCTGCCCAGCACCTGCACCCGCTTCATCGGGAAGAAGTCGAAGTAACCGACGAATTCGAGCCCCGGCCGATGTGCCCTGGATTGGGTCACCGTTCCATCCAGCTGTTCTTCTCCCGCAAGCACCTCCAGCTTAAACCGGCTTGCCAGCTCTCTGACGGTAATCGACTTGGTTTCCATGGTGTCCCCGCCCTTCCTGTTCCTATTACCTATTTATTCTACATGGAAATAGGCCATCCCTCCAGCACGAACGGCATAAATATTCAATACACTATGATATCTGAAAAGGAGAGGTGTAGGTATGATGGCAGGTTGTCCCGCGTGGAATTATTCAGGCGTCAGCGCACAAGTGTTCAAGAGTTTGCAGGCAATGGGGAAGAAGGAAGGCTTTGTTGTACCGAGCACACCAACGGGCTCGTTCAGCCTAAACGCCGGTATCGTCAAGGTCGGCTTCAAGTATGCGTGGAATCAGGCAAAGGGGACGCTGTCGCTGCAGTGCACCTCCAAGCCCCCGATGCTCAGCTGCCAAATGCTGAAATCGATGGCGGATTCGATTGTTACACGCGCCGGTGGACGGGCGTAGGCACGATTGGGGGCGCTTCCGACTCCAGCTCCCCCTTCCTCTCTTCATCCCCCACAAAAAAAAGACGAAGCTCCTCAATCTCGCCCCGTCTTTGTATTTATTTAAAAAATTTCCCGATCATCGGCGCAATAAACTTGACCGCCCCGAAGCCCATTCGGATGACCGGCCAAAACCTTCCGACCATGCCCAGCATACCACCCAAGCCGCCTGCCCCTGCTCCCGCACCGGCTGCCGCTCCCGCTCCGGTGGCAGCGCCCGCACCACCTCCGCCAAGCAATCCGCCTAAACCGCCAAGTCCTCCGCCGCCGAGCATACTGCCCAAGCCGCCCAGCCCGCCGCCGCCAAGCAAACTGCCCAAGCCGCCGAGTCCCCCGCCGCCGCCTCCGCCAAGCATACTGCCCAGTCCGCCGAGTCCACCGCCACCGCCTCCGCCAAGCAGCGAGCCAAGCAAACCCGAAACCTTCGCCTGATCAGCACGACTGTGCGGTTTGCCCTTCAGCTTGCCGCGTCCCTTGGCACCCGCCAGAACCAGCTCGCCGTTCCGAACTCCCATTACCTTGCCTACATAATAGCTGCCGTCCTGCAGCCCAACGCATACAACCTGGCCGATGAGGCGGCGGGCATACAGCTCCTGACAATAAGTCGACTCGGGCCGCAGTACTGCCGCTGCCTGCCGCTGCACCGGTGCTCCTTGACGCCTGCTCCCAGTACGCACTTTCTTCATGCCTCACACCTCCATTTTCCAAGGATGCTTCCTGCTATACACTATGCTGCCGCAGGCCGCATCGCTTGTACGGTTGCCCGTATGGGATGAATTGGGTCGAGGACGCAAAGTGCTAAGTATGGCTTGCACGGTCACTCTCTATCTTGTATGGAGTACAATTGAAAGTGTGTGAAAACAGGCTTCGGAGCGGGCGAATTGTATGGAGTACATGTGAAAGTGTGTGAAAACGGGTGTCGGAGCAGGCGAATTGTATGGAGTACATCTAGATTCGTGGTTTCTGCACAATTGACTATTTGGTAGCGCTTACAGTTGTATCCCATACAAGATAACTCCTAATGAAAGCGCTTCCCCATTTTTTATCTTGTACTCCATACAAGATTGCTACGACTCGGGTTCACCGAACTGTATTGAGCTACAACTCGGGTTCAGCTGTAGACCGACTGTTCATCACGTTATGCGCCAACAAACGGGTACGTATAATGCTTACCTCTTCCTGCCCTGTTCCGTTGAAAGGCATTCCTGACCATGTGCAAAAAGGCCGTCTCCCCGTCATCCGCATCCGCGATGACCTCGAGACAGCCCCTGAAGCGAACGTGCCGCTAGTGCTTTAACTCATTAACCGCATCGAGCGCCCGCAGAATCTCCTCCGGCGTGTTGTAGATGCCCGGCGTAAACCGCGCGAAGCTCTTCTGATACGGCGCCTCGGTTGCGATCACCTTCTTCGCCACCAGACGCTCAACCACCTCGCTTACGCCCATTCCATCGACCTCGAAGGCGATAATCCCCGCGGAGAGCTCGTCACTCATCGGAGTCGCCAGCTTCACATGCTTCATCTCCGCAAGCCCTTCCTTACACATGCGGTTCAGCTCATGCACACGATCCCGCACCCGCTGCTTTCCGCCGATGCTCTCGATGAACGCAAATGCTGCCGGCAGCGCCCACGTATGCTCCAGAGAATGGAAGCCTCCCGGCGACATATGCGTCCCGTTCACCTTCTCCGGCTGCTGACCGCCCTTAATAATTTTCCACATCACCTCGGAGAAGCTCGGAATAACCGGCTTCACATGCTGCCAGGCCGATTCCTTGCCTGCTACAATTCCGGTGCCGCGCGGTCCGTACAGCCACTTGTGGCAGCCTGCGATCAGAAAATCGCAGCCCAGCTCCGGGAACGAATCCGTCTCGATGCCGAAGCCGTGTACGCCATCCACGACGAGTAGCACCCGGTCGTCCTCGCTGCGTCCCGCGTTCACCTTCTCCAGCTCCTTCGCCAGCTTGCCTACCGGGAACTTGAGCCCTGTACTGGAGTGAACCCACGTCGTGCCGATCACCCGCGTCTCCGGCCGCACCTCGCGCAGCAAATTCCCGACCATCTCTTCCGCTGTTACCCGCGCCAGGTCGTCGTACAGCTTCACCTCGCGGAAGGTTGCGCCGGTCCGCTCGCAAGCGCGTTTGACCGCCTCCTGCTGCGAGTAATAGTTTTGCTCCGAGGTTAGAATTTCTTGCCCCTGATGAATGTTTAAGCCGGTATAGATCGTCCCCAGCCCCATCGTCGTGCTGTCCGTGAGCGCAATCATGTTCGGGTCGGCCATCCCCAAGTACCGGGCCGCTGCTGTGCGGCTCTGCTCCGCATATTCCTGCTCGTGATCGATAATATAGAGCACCGGATTCGCATCAAGCGCTCGTCTGTGTCGATCGATCTCCTCACGCACCGGCGTCGGATGAGATGCAATGTATTGGGAAGTACCCAGATGTATAAAGTCCGGGCTAAGGTTGAACATCGCTTTCACCCGCTCCCAATCCGGGAACATTTCACTGTGCTGCGCCGAGCCTCTTTCCAGCTGTGCCGTCGTCATGTCGATGATCTCCTTTTGGACCAGATTAATTCGCGACTTAGTATGTCACAGCCGGCTCCGCTTATGCTCCGTACATATTTCCACCACAATCGCCGCAACCTAACCCGTACCTGGCAATCCACTATCTGCAACGAAGCAAAGGAGAGAACCATGAGCACAAAGACATCCAAATCCTCATCACCGGAGCAAGGCAAGCTTGAATGGTGGCAGCTCGCTTTGCTGGGACTCGGGTTCACTACGGGCACGGGCTTTTTTCTCGGATCGGGACTTGCAATTGAGAAGGCGGGCTTTTCGGTCATCGGACTTTTTATCCTTGCCGCATTCGGTACCTATTTCGTCTTCGATTCGCTGTCAAGCATGATCAAACAGAAGGCCGAGCACGGCTCCTTCCGAACCTATACCCACCAGGCCTACGGTCGGCCTGCCGCATTCGCGCACGGCTGGATCTATTGGTCCTCGGAGATTCTTATTCTCGGCAGCCAGCTGACGGGACTCGGCATTTTTACAACGTTCTGGTTCGGGAACATTCCGCTCTGGCTGTTCTCGGCCGGTTACGCGGCGCTTGGCGTCGTTGTCGTGCTGCTTGGCACGAAGGGCTTCGAGAAAACAGAAAACATTCTCGCTGTCGTCAAGGTTTCGGCCATCGTGATGTTTATCATTCTCGCTTTCCTGGTGTTTCCCGGATTGTTCGGCCAAGAGATCGCGCACTACCATAATCCGACCGGCTTTCAGGACTATTTCACGCATGGACCGCTCGGTACGTGGACGGGACTTGTCTATGTGTTCTTCGCGTTCGCCGGCATAGAGGTCATGGGCATCATGGCTGCACAGCTCAAAAACCACAAGGACGCACCCAAAGCCGGTCGCGCGATGATTCCGCTGATTTCCGTCCTGTTTGTGCTGTCCATCACCCTGGCGCTGCTCATGGCGCCGCTGAACAGCTTTGGCGCGGAAGAAAGTCCGTTCGTCACGGCGCTCAAGGATATCCGGTTTCAGAATGTTGTCCATGTGTTTAACGGTGTGCTGATCATCGCAGGGTTTTCCAGCCTGGTGGCCTCCCTGTATTCCGTCACGCAGATGGTGTACACCATCGCCAAGGACGGCGACGCTCCGAAGCTGTTCACCAAGCGCAGCAAAGGCAAAATTCCATATATGTCGCTGATGCTGACGATCTGCGGTATGATCGCATCCATTGTGACGGCGCTGCTGCTGCCCAAGAAGGTGTACGAATACATCACCGTTGCCGGCGGCTTGATGCTGCTCTACACGTGGCTGTTTATCGTGCTATCTGCGAGGCGGCAGCTGAAGCTTACAGCCTGGGGACAAGTAAAAAATATTACTGCCCTCATACTGATTGCCATTGCCGTGACCGGAACTTTGTTTGACAAATCGAGCCGGTACGGGTTGTTCGCCAGCATCGGATTTCTAACCGTCATCATCACTGTAACCTTGATCATGCGCAGCCATTGGAAGAATGAAAAAAAAGGCCCTCCGGACGATTCCGAGGACCCACCGCATCTAAGAGCCTTTATCAGTGAAACAGCAGCCGGAATGCTTCGAGGCCGAAATAAAGGCCGAATCCGATAAGCACTAGGCCTGACGCCCGTGAGATCCAGGTCAGGACGCCAACATTCAAATACTTGCCGAACAAACTGGACATCGATGCCATAGCGAAATCCCATAACATCAGCCCGATAAAGATACCTGAGCTGTACAGCAGCAGCTCCCAGGTCCCGTATTTTTCCGCCGTCTTGGCCAGAATCGAGCCATAGATGCCAAGCCAGAACAGAATGCTGATCGGATTGGACAGCGTCATCACAAACCCCGACGTGAATGAACGCAGCGGCGATTCGTTCTGATCCTGTCCGCTTGTGCCGATATTGTCGGCTTTCTTGAAGCTTTCAACCCCGGTATAGGTCAGTCCGAAGCATCCGAACAGCCACAGGAAGGTTTTCATAAAAGGTGTTGTCAGAAAATGAGCCGAGCCAAAGTAAATCAGCAGCATAAACACCGCGTCCGCCAGCATGGAGCCGACCCCAATGAGCCAGGAATGCCAGAAGCCATAGCGGATCCCCTTGTCCAGCTGCGCCGCGTTAATGGGGCCGATTGGTGCGGCTAACGTAAACCCCAGCAGGATATAGCTGAAAAAAACGTTCATGATGCGTAAAAAAACCCCCTCCCAGGATGCCAGCATCCGCGCTTGTCTCCAAGCAGATACTTGTACATCCTATGGCGGGGGTCGTCCGATTAGAACCGTCTTCGGACGTTCCAGGCAATCAGCGCGATCAAGCCAAAGCCTCCCACGAGGCCGCCCAGATGGGCATACAGATTGACATGCGGCACGATGATGGAATAGAGCAATCCGACAGCCAGAATGGTCAGCACCGTAACGCGAGTGCCTTGATCCAGCACATTCCGGCGCACGAGCACCAAATACAGATACGCTGCATAAATCCCATAGATGGCTCCTGAGGAGCCGGCTGACAGGAATGGCTTGCTGTGCAGCAGCACGCTGGCGATGTTGCCGGCAATTCCGCTCATCAGCGAGAAGAAGAGGTAACGCCAGGTCCCGAGCATTCGCTCGAGCGGTGGAGCGAAGACATACAGCGCAAAGCAGTTAAACAGCAGATGGGCGAAGCCGATGTGTAGAAAAATGGAGGAGACGTAGCGCCACATTTCGGGATTGAGGCCAGGCGCCTGGTAGAAGGCCCCGAAGCGTAGCAGAGTTTCCCGGCTTTCCGAGGACCCGGTAAGCTCCATCAGCGCAAACAGCACCAGATTCAGGATGATCCACACCGACGTAACTGGATACCACGCTGCATATTGCTTCAAGCTTTCCGTTCGAGAAAAAATCACGACGCCCCTCCTATCTCAGCTTGCCGGCCACCTGCAGCTCGGCGATTTTGTATCGACCGTCCGGACGTTTGCCCTCAATCGCCAGCTCCACCCCCGGCTGCCCGGTGTGCGGGTCCAGAATGGCGAAGCCGAGTCCGTAACGGGCTTGCGGCAGCCATCGCGGCAGCGGGAGCTCGAGCTCCAGACGGTGCGAGCCTGGCAGCAGCTGCCGGATGTCGGCATTCGCCTCGTGGCTCAGCAGTACATGGCCCTCATCATCCAACAGCGACAGCTCCAGCTTCCAGTCGTAATAGAAAGGGGCCGCGCCGACATTATCGAGCGCAAGCGTCACCTTCGCGTTCGAGCCCGCAGCAGCCGCTTCCGGAACAGCGGCGGAACGAAGCACGTACCGATATCCCATTGTATTCAGGAATGTGCGCAGTTGATGCTGCTGATTCGCAGGCAGCCTTTCGATACCGGTGCTGGGGCCAACCCAGCTCAGGTGCGACCGGCGTGTCATAGCGATCACTTCATCAAATCTTCTGCCGAAATATTCACCGTCTATCCCCGCATTTCCGAATTCTCCGCCGCTTGGACCAAATTTCCAGAAATCCGGCATTCCAGGCAGTTCCGCGCCGGCAAGTGTCGATCGGTAGCCGTTTTCGAACCAATTGATAAATTCACCCGTCGCCCGCGTGCTGCCAAACATGTCATTATACAGCCCCATGCCATGCAGCTCCGCAACCGGATGCGGGCGCCGCATCATCAGCTTTTTGTCGGGAAAATGCTCCACATAATGCTGAACATAACGGTCGGAGACAGCAAGCGGCGGGAACGGAATCGACACATCCTTGCCGCTGTGCGTATGCCATTCCCCCCAATGGCCGAGACTGCCGAGCGCAAGGAACGCAACGCGCGGATCGCGATTGTACCTGGCGCCCATCGCCTGAAGCAGCTGGCGGTGGCGTATCAGCAGCGTTTCGTTGGTGTAAGCGGGACTGAAGCCTTGGCCGAGTTCCGGGACATTATACCAGACGCCATCTCCGTCAATCGCCTTGTACAGCCACTCAGGAATATCCTTATGCGGCGTGCGACCCGGGACATCCATGACGACGCGAAGAATAAAGCTGGCGCGGCGGCTCGTGTAGAATTCGTTCATCCTGTATTTTCGTTCGATCTCCTCGAACGCATACCGCCCCGCCTCCGGCTCGAGCTCCGCCCACGTAAGGACCTTGTACACCATCCGATAAGGAAGTGGAAAATCCATATATCCGGCACTGGGGACCAGTCCGATATATGGATTATTCAGCACATCCCCGATTTCACGATGCGGAAAGACGCGTTCACGTACGAGCTGAGGCTGGGTCTCGGACACCTCGGACACTTCACCCACATGGCCCCCTGTCCCTCCGGAAAGCAAGAGCAGCATAAGCCACGACCAGATGATGGACATTCGCATGCTCCTGCCGCCTCCTCTCGTGCTTATTGCTGCTCTTGGGCCGCCGCCGCGTCATGATGCAGCAAACCCCGGTGATCCAGATGCGAAGCAATCGAAGTAAACGCGAAGCTGCGCATAACCGATTCCAGCTTTCTTTTGGTGCCGCCGATGTTATAGTAATGAATCAGCCGTTCCTTGAAGGGCAGGTCAAGCCGCTGCTCTCCAGCGTCAATCTCCCTGGGATGCAAGTACACGATCGAGCTTTCTCCCCGGAGGTTCGCAGCGCGTATGGCCGATTTGATCAGCTTTGCAGGCAGAAGACGGAAGTAAAAGCCGCCCGAATACCCCACATTGGTGCTCGCGAGCCGCAGAACCGACATCGGCACCTCATATAACCCGAGCTCTCGTCCGTTCACGACCGGTCTGTGAATGCAGGTCGGAGCGTCTGGAATCCCGTATAAGAACGTGCGAACCGGA
>JBEPYM010000080.1:0-14087 GCA_041641375.1 Paenibacillus sp. | reverse complement strand
TCTACCCAAAAAAGGTGATCACACGCGCAGAAGCGGCGGTTATGCTGAATACGGCAAAACGCTTTACTTCGCAGTCTACCGTTGTGCCGCAACCCCAGCATGACGATTCCGTTACGTTCAAGACGGTGCCCGTAACGAAGGAAGTCAACAAAATAATCCTATCCTGGGGCGAGAAGCCGCATGCCGGATATCGCATTTCCATAGACGGCATAACGTTCGACGGCGACACCGCCATCATTCAATATACGCTGCATCATCCAAGCCCGGACGCCATGTATGCGCAGGTGATTACCGAGCCGACCGCGGCAACCTACTTGGCGAGCGAATATAAGGTAAAGCTGGAGCCTTCAAGCCCTTCTTCGGTGAGCAGTCATGCCGCAGTGAAAAATGCGAGTTGATCCTCTTGACATTCGAATTCAGGTAAGGTATTATCAATTTTGTAAGGCTAATGATAATAAATCTCATTCTCAATAAAGGAGTCACCCTCACCCTCCTTTATTGAAGAAGTTTTGATGTTCACCCTCACCCTCATGCTTCACCGGAACAGGACCCTGCGGGGTCCTGTTTTGGCGTTTTGGCGCTGGCGTTTGAGCGAACCAAAAAGCCCGCCTCCGAATCGCTTATTTGCGACTCATGAGGCGGGCTGTAAAAGTCCGAGAAACCATATGTATGAAGGATTTGTAACTATGGGCCCTGCAGGACTCGAACCTGCGACCAATCGGTTATGAGCCGACCGCTCTAACCAACTGAGCTAAAGGCCCGCAAGGATATTGGATTTGGTTGCGGGGGCAGGATTTGAACCTGCGGCCTTCGGGTTATGAGCCCGACGAGCTACCGGGCTGCTCCACCCCGCGACGTCAATAAAATAAGGCAACGAAGATAATCATACATGATTAGAGGGACATATGTCAACCCTAAATTTTCAGTGACATATCGCCCCCCTTATTCGCCCCCGATCACACGCTATACCGAACGCCGAATCGTCCCTTCCGCGAGCGAAATACTTCGACCTCCTGCGGACACTCATACCCGTAAATCCACCAATCCTCTTCCATACGCTTAGCCAGGCAGCCAGCCTGAAATTTCGTTTCGTACAGCTTGCCCCAATATACCCACTTCATCATAAACGGTCTCCTCCTTATTCAATACCCATAATTTCACCCCTTAGCATAACCATTTTTCACGAAAAAAAGCCCCGCAGCCAAGCCGCGAGGCATTGATTCATCAGTGATCGATTAGGCCGATTCATGATATCCCGAGCTGTTCTTGCTGTGAGCTGCGGCATCCCGCTCCTCTTCATCACGCTGACGATGCGCGATGCGGCTTGCTGCCGAAGCGGCGATACTTGCGACGAGGTCGTCAAGGAACGTATGAATGCCGCTGCCTGACTTCGTATCAAGCTTCTTGATGATGCCGATTTTATGCTTGTCAAGGTGACCGAACGTCGTCACCGCGATACTGCCATACCCCAGCACCGAACCGAGCGCAAGCGTCTCATCGCAGCCGAATAGCCCTTCATCCGTCTCAACGAGCGATTGCAGCGGCTCGGATAGCAGCCCCTTCTCAGCGAGCGTATCCAGCTCGATCCCGACCAGTATCGCATGCTGCAGCTCACGCTTCTCCAGCACCGCCTTGACGCTGTTCACACAATGCTCCATCGTAAGTCCCGGATTGTAAGGCTTTTGCATCTCCTGCACAATTTCTGCGATCGCTTCCAGGGTAACTCCTCTTGATTCCAGCTTCGCCAGCACCGCCGTTTTGACCTCTTGGCTGTGTACCTTACGCTGCATTGACATCCCTCCAAACGGCATATTGACAATTATAGCACAATTCGTGTTGAAAATGATCGGATTACGGTATAATAGGTGTATAAAGGAGGTCGGTACGATGATTTATGGCATTGCCGTATTCCCGCCGCGGGATATTCAGGATTTTGCCAACAGCTACCGCAAACGGTATGATTCTCATTATAGCCTGATTCAGCCTCACCTGACGGTACGAGACGCGGAAGACTGGTCGGACGCAAGGCTGCAGGAGTCTGTTGCGCTGCTCGACTCGGCCGTACGGACTATCGCGCCGTTCGAAGCGACCTTGAACCGCTTCTCAAGCTTCTATCCAGTCAACAATGTGATTTACCTTGCACTCGAGGACCCGGAGCCTTTCTCCGACCTGCATCGCCGAATTGCAGCCGGTCCGCTGTCTGTCTCCGAGCAGCAATACAGCTTCACGCCGCATCTAACGATCGGACAGGATTTGAGCGACGACGAGCTTCACGACGTGCTCTCCAGCCTGCGCAAGAAGCCGGTGAATCATACGTTCAAGGTCGACCGCATACACCTTCTCTACCAAACCGAGAATCGAGCCTGGACCGTATATCAGACGTTCCTGCTGCAAGGATAGCAAGCCGAAAAGAGCCGATCGGACACCGTAACCAATACGGGGCCCGTCGGCTCTTTTCTCTATTTTGTCATTATCCGGCCGGAATAGCTACTGCTCCGCCCTTTTGCATATGCGGCATCGGTCCGTTCGGGTTCTCCTTGATTTGCTTCAGCATGGCGTCGCCTTCCGTCTGCCACTCCTTCAGTGCCTGACGGATCGGCTTCTTGCCCTCCATAACCTCGCGATACTTGTTATCCCCGATGGAGGTAACCATTCCGATATTCGGCATTTCGCGGTACAGCCTCATCTCGGACTCATCCATCCGATTGATGGGTGCAAGCTTGGTGAAGGCTTTAACGTTATAATTCAAGCCATCCTTGGCTGCGATATACTTCTGTCTCGATACGAGCTGATGGCTGCTCCGCGATTTTGTGCGGGCCCAATCTTCGCCGGCAATAAACTTGATAAATCTCCAGGCATCGTTCGTATTCTGGGCCTTGGCGTTAATACCCAGTACACCGTTCATATGAACATAGCCGCCGACTCCCGGATATTCCGGATGAACCGGCACCGTGACAACATCCCAGTCAACAGGTGTAAAATCCTTCATATCACCTGCATTTCGGTTTGCCTGGACAAGCTGATTAATATAACCGTAATCGATAATGGTCATGGCAACCTCGCCGGACAGGAACAGCTCATGCTCATACGGCCTCATCGGACGTCCGGATTCATAACGCTTTCTCATATCCTCCGGATTTTCGTTGCCGGGGATCACTTTCTGTGTGCGAAGCTCGAGCATCTTCGCCCATACCTTTTCCCAGCCGTCGCTGTCGACCGTCATCTTATCGCCAGTTTCATTGAACATGCGGAGCTGCATCGGCGCGGAATAGACAGATGCCTCCCATAGTCCGCTTGAGCCGCGGTAATTGTTAAAGGCGAAGCCATATTGATAGCTGTCGCCCTTCGGCTTGCTGATCCGGCGGGCGAGGTCGAACACCTCTTCCCATTTCATGCCGTCCTTCGGCGGCGTCACACCGGCTTCCTCGAACATTTTTTTGTTGTAGACAAGCGCGGATGAACTGAACGTCGGCGCCAGCGCATATAGCTTGTTATCCGGGCTCAGCTTCTTAATGCCGTCGATAACCGCGGGCACAATATCGGCCGTATCGAACTTATCCTTCGTCACGAGCGGGTCGAGCGGCTGCAGCAAGTTGTCAGTGATGAGCGGCGCCAGCTGTCTACAATCAATCATCAGCAGTTCTTTCGCATTCGGACCGTTCATCAGCTCCTTGAGCGCCTCCACCGGATCCGGCATCTTCGGCGGCTGCCCTTCGCCATTCCAGCGGAACTTGCTGTAGTCGATGGCCGGCACGATTTCCAGCTTTACATTCGGATGCGTATATTCAAAAATGTCGGTGTACTGCTGACGGAACCAGTCGTCGTCCGGACCTCCTCCCATCGTGGTGGCGATTCGGAGCGTTCGTTCTGTTTTATCCTCGTTAGAGCTGTCCTTGGTGCAAGCTGCTAATGTTGGCGCCAGCAACGTGAGCACCAGCAGTCCTGTCCCCATTGGTCGAAGCCATTTGTTACGATTCATCGGTTATTCCCTCCACTTGTTTCGGCGCCCGGATCACGATCGTATCTCCATGAAACTCCATAGACACCTTGTTTGTAATTTGTAACGCCTCCAAATATTCCTTCGGCACCTGCAGCCGGCCGGCACGGTCCACCACCATATATTCCTCATGATTGCCGCCCTTTAGCTGCAGTCGGCCGTTCGGGTCGTGCTGCTGACCAGCGGCAGCCTCATCCATGCCCGCAGGGACGAGCGAATCGTTGCGCTTCACGAATTCCGTGCTCGTCAAGCCATCGCGTATGGCAACGACACGGTCAACCTTGCCCGCCAGCGATAAATCGTGAGTAACGATCACGATCGTGACGCCAAGCTCTTGATTCATCGTACGGAAAATGCTCATGATCGTATCGCAGGTTTGCGAGTCGACGGAGCCGGTCGGCTCGTCAGCCAGCAGAAGGGGCGGGCGATTTGCAAGCGAGATCGCAATTGCGACACGCTGCTGCTCGCCTCCGGACAGCTGGTGCAGCTTGTTGTTCATCCGGTGACCGAGTCCCACCCAATCCAGCAGCTGCTTGGCGTATTTACGGTCCATGCTGCCATTCAGCATCATCGGTACCTCGACATTTTCCAATGCCGATAAGTAGGGGAGCAGGTTGCGGGCGTTATTCTGCCAAATAAAACCGACGGTGTTGCGCTTATACTGAACCAGCTGCTCATCCTTGATTTTCAGCAAATCCCATTCGCCAACCTTCACTGTTCCTGCCGACGGCCGGTCGAGTCCACCGAGTATGTTGAGCAGAGTGGATTTGCCGCTGCCGCTGTTGCCGATAATGGCCATCATTTCTCCTTGACGTACGGATAAATTCAATCCGCGCAGCGCAACAACCTCGATATCGTCGGTTTTAAAAATCTTCACAAGCTCCTCGCAATGAATCATCCCGCTTATCGCTCCTCCCCGAGTTTCACCGCATGATGCACACGCAGTCTTCGAATGTGAAGAAACAGCATGGCAGCACCCATTACCATCATCATAACGACTACCGCATAAATTTGCATCGTATCCTTCGTTTCAAACACGACTCGGAAAGGCGGCACCTGGGTTTGCGCGCTGCCCGCGGTTTGCAGGAAAGGCAGGAACAGCAGGCTCGTCAGCTTGCCGATCCCGAGCCCGAGCGCAATCGACAGAACGGCCGTGAAGCCTTGCTCCAGCAGCAGCATACCCGTAAGCTGCTTACGAGAGAGCCCCATCGCTCGCAGCACACCGAATTGAACGACCCGACCCGACAGATGGAAAAACCAATACAGCAAATATCCGACCAGCGAGACGAGCACTGAGACGAGGAAGCCGAGACTTAGAATACCAAATACGCCGCCTCTTGCGGGATGCTTCGCTTGGACGATCAGCTCGTTCCGCACATCTGCAACCTCGGCGATCTGGACCTCCTTCGCCAATAGAGCTTCAACCGCTGGCGCCAGCTTTGCGCCGTCCTTCATCTTGATCCATACTTCATAAGGAATGATGGGAACCAGATCATAGATATATTCCAAATTCGCGATGAGGAATGGACTTTCCTTCGGGTACAGACTCGGCCAGTACGGCAGAATGCCGACAACGACAAATTCGATCGCTTGACCGGACAAAGCGGTTGTAATCAAGTCTCCGGGCTTGAGCTGGTGGCGGGCCGCAAAATCCTCCGGTATAATCGCCGCTTGCTCATACATGCCGAGCAGGTTCAAATATTGATGCGGATGAGCCGGAAGCAGATCGCTGCGAAACCAAGCAACCTTCGCGAAATCCACATTGTCGATTCCCATCAAGGTGAGCTGACCGGCTGTTCGGCCGGAGACGGATGCGCTCACCTTCGTCTTGAGCACTCTGGACGCATGCTCGACACCCGGAAGCTCCTTGAAAATCTGGAACGGCGGCTCCCGATAAAAGATCGACTGCGGCTGCGGGGTGCCTCCAGGTGCTCCCGGACCGCCTGGTCCCGCACCTGAGCCGCCAGCACCAGCACCGGTGCCTGGACCTTGCTGGCCTTGGCCGCCCTGCTGACCCTGCTGACCTTGTCCTTGCGCGCCTCCTTGCTGGCCTTGTCCTCCGGCATCTCGCTGCAGCTCCGAGAAACCCTCCCACACAGTCTTAATCGTCACATCCGAGCCGTATTGGTACAAAATGCGTTCGGTTGAATTTTGATCGATTGTACGCGCAGCGGAAGCATTATAGACGCCAAGTCCGAGCGTCAATATCAGCAGCAGCATGAGCGGATAGTACGATTTCGCGTTCCGCGATAGCTGTACCAGCGTCAAGTACAGCGGAACCGGCAGTAACGAGCGTCCGAGCCAGCCGAACAAACGCAGCAGCCATGGGAACACCCGCAGGAAAAACAGTCCCAGGGCAAAAATCGCCATTGCCGGTACGAAAAACAGCATCGGCTGTACCTGCAGCTGATCGTTGCTGATTCCCGTCTGCATCGAGATCATCTGTCGTTCCTGGAACAAGTAATAGCCATAGCCGACCAGTCCAAGCAGCGCGACATCGAGAAACAGCCGCTGCCATACCGGCTTCCGGTCGGCACGCGCCATCTGTTGGCGCAAGCCGACGATGGATGCTCGCGCGTATTGGATGGCGGGAATGAGACTGGCGATCGTGGCGGTTGCAACCGCTGCGCCGGCGTACAGCAATCCTTCCGCGCCAAATCCGACAGGCACTGCCTTCCGGTCAACGAACGATAGAAATCCGCTGGCCGAGCCGATGCTCTTGGCCATAAACCAGCCGATCAACGGTCCGATCAGGATTGCCGTTCCCCCGAGCAGCAGCCCCTCCAATAGATACACACGAATAATTTGGCCCGTCGAAGCTCCCCTGCTTCGCAGGACTGCGATATCCGTGCGCTGCTTCTCCAGCGATTGACGAGCATTCATGGCAATATAATAGAACACCATCGCAATCATCGGAGCCGCCAGCGTAAATAGCAGGAATTGAAGCTGCAGACTTTGCTGACGGAACTCGCCGAGCATGCCTTGGAACGAAATATCGATTTTGGTATGTTTGAGAATTTGGTACACCTCGATATCCAGTCGGTCGAGCGTTCTGGATAACGGGGCAAGCTGACTCGTCTGGATCTCCCGGAGATCGAAGGCGTAATACCAGTTCGCCATAGCAAGCGGGATTTTGCTTTGCTTCAGCAGCTCGTTATAGAGCAAGCCCTCATCGACAAGCAAACTGTTGGCTAGCCCCTCGACGCCTTGGAACCAATACGGACTTGCTTCATTCTTCGGCTGGAAAGCGCCCGCAATCTTGATGCGGAGCGGCTGCCCACCTGGAATTGGATATGTAAATTCGTCGCCTACCGCAATAAAGTTGCGATGCATCGCGTCTTCCAGCACAATCGCTTCAATGATGCCAGCCGTCTTGGCTGGTTGCGCCGGGTTGCCGCGTGTCATTTCGATCTGATCGTTCACTCCGCTTAGAGATGCGATCGTCATTTGCCTGCGTTTGCTCGGATCGGTCCGCTGCGGGTCGACAACGCCAAGCTGAGAACCGCGAATCGATATGTACGAGACATACGCCTGCTGTGGAAAGCCGATTCGCGACGGCACCTCATCACGGATGAACGCGTTGACAGCATCGTAGGCTTCCAGCTCCGCCCGCTCGCCGCCGGACGCCTGGTAACGGATCAGCACGGAGCCGGCCGGCAGTCCTTCGCTTTTGGCCTGGAGGGATTTGGCTACCACACGCTTGAGCGCGCCATCGGCATACATGGGAATACTCGTGGTGAAAGCAACGGCAATCAGCAGGCCAAGCAGACTGGATAGAGTCATCCATCTGGTGTTCCACATTTTGCGGAGCAGGAAGCGAAGCATCGGCATTCCCATCAGCGTCCCACTACTTTCTGCCCGGCTGTAAGTCCCTTCACAATTTCCACCTGCGTGGCCGTTTGCATGCCGACCTCGACATCCACCTCTCGCTTATTGCCCTGGGCGTCGACCACTTGTACATAATTCCGTCCGCCATAGGTACGCAGAGCGGAAGGGGGAATCGTAATCGCCTGCTCCTTGCGATTCACGATCACCTGTACGCTCAGCGGTGTACCTCTTGCCGCCTTCTCCGGCAGCTTCTCCAGCTGAACGATCATATACAGATCGATCGTGTCCTCCTGCTGACGAGGGTTGCCTCCGCCACCCTGGCCGGGGAAGGAACCGCCGCCCTGGTTGTTCTCCTTCTGCTTGGTTGGCAGACGCTTTACTACGCCTTTATGGCTGCCCGCCGCATTGATGTCAACGACAACATCCATGCCCGGCGCCACCTTTTTCATATCCTCCGCAGTGATCTCCGCCGCGACCGTCAACCGTCCCAGGTCCGACACGGTAACCGCCTTGTCGTACGCTTTGACCGTCGCTCCCTTCTCGACATGCACAACGGCAACAGTGCCGTTGAACGGAGCCGTCACTCTGGCGTTCGCAATCTGTTCGCGCATCTCCACCAGCTTGGTTCGCTCCAGCTCGAAGTCGATCTTCAGCTGCTCCAGCTGCTCCGGCGGAAGCTCGCTCGCCTTGCGCAAATTCTCGATCATGGTGAGCTCCTGCTTGCGGAATTCGAGCTCCTTGCGGCGCAAATCCCGTTCCACCGAGCTGACATCAAGCTCAAGCAGCACCTGACCAGCGGTCACCGGATCGCCTGCCTTTACCCATACTTCCTTCACCCGTTTGGTAGCCGTATCCGTATCGGAGCCGCGGATGTAGAGCGTTTCCTCAAGCTCGCTCATCAGCTTCCCGATCCCGCGCACCTTCGTCTCCAGCGTCTCGGTCTTGGCGATATGCTCCGGCTTCTGCGACAGCTTCGGAGCGGTGATCGCAGGAAGCTGCTCCTCCTCGTCCTCCTTGGGCAGCAGCGAGCAACCGCTCGCTCCCAGCAAGGTCAGAGCCGCCAGCAGTGCAATCCAGCTGTTCGCCTTAGGACGCTTCCATTCCGCCGCTTGCGCTTCGGTCAAATCGCCCGTCGACCATCTCGTAAACATGATCAGCAACCTCCAAAATTGTCGGATCGTGCGTCGTCATACAGATCGTAACCTGCTCAACGCGAATGATCTCCTGAAATACGTTCATTACCTGTGCGCCCATCTGGGAATCCAGCTCTGCGGTCGGTTCATCCGCCAGGAGCAAGCTCGGTCGGTGCGCGATCGCTTTAGCGACGGCGACACGCTGCTGCTCGCCACCCGAAAGCTCGAACGGCCTATGGCTCGAACGCTTTCCCAGTCCGACCAACTCGAGACAATGCTGAACGCGGGGTTTCCATTCGCCTCGCGGCGTACCCGCCAGTCGCAGCGACAGCTCCACATTCTCCCATGCCGACAGCATAGGCAGCAGCGCGTAGGATTGAAAAATAAAGCCAATGCTCTTGCGCCGAATATGGGTTCGCTCGTCGTCATTCATCGCGTGAAAGGGCTGGCCGAGAAAATCAATCGTTCCGCGAGTCGGCACGTCAAGACCTCCCAGCATGTTAAGCAGAGTCGTCTTGCCGGAGCCCGAACGTCCCCGCAGCATGACCAGCTGCTGCTTCTTGAGCTCCATATCGATGCCCTTCAGTACATGAAGCTCTGCCTGACCAACCTGAAAGCTGCGCTGTACGCCGCGAACGGTCAACACCGTCGTATCGCCAATGCCAGTCCGCTCGAGCCTTCGCTCATCGCGGTCCGCTTCTGTATGTATGATTTTGCCGCGACTCCAAAATTTCATGGCACGCCTCCCCCTAGTACTTAGACGAAATAACCTCGTCGGAAGTTACAAGGATTGTAATTTTTTTCTTGTAGAAACGACAAAACCCTTTGAGAGCCGCAGCTTCAAAGGGTTGTTTCGGCGATCGTACCGATCAAATTTGATAGTCGTTCTGCCTGTCGCTGTCATCCACAAGCTGCTTCACCCGTCGCTCCAGGCTTGCGTTTACCTTCAACGTAAGCGGTACAACCAGCACCAGTCCGACCACGAGCGCGGCCGTCAGTTGACTGTCCGCCGCGATATGACGCAGCGCCTCAGGGGCATACTGCTCCACCGGAATCCCGATTCGATCGAGCCAATCGAGGGGAAGCCCGACCAACGCCTGCATAATCCAACAAGCCAAAACCACATACACGAATACAACGAGCCCGAGTACCATGATCATGGCGGCAACACTTCCTCTGCACGAGAAATTAGACCTTCCCTGGCAGTATATTCGCTCCCGCTCTAATCGGTGAAATCGACTGGCTGGTAAAATGCAACGAGGAAACTCGTGGTCTGTGGCGGGGGTCCGGCGGGTTTGCAGCGTAGGTGGGGCGGAGGCGTGGAGCCCGGAGCGGAGCGGCGGGGACCGATGGGTCTACGGCGTGGAGGCGCGGTGGGTTTGCAGCGTGGGTGGGGCGGAGGCGTGGAGCGGAGCGGCGGGGACCGATGGGTCTGCGGCGTGGGGTACGGCGGATTTGCAGCGGGGCGAGGTGGATTTGCGGCGTGGGTGGGGCGGCGGTATCATGTATGGAGTACAACTGGAGCGCGCCAAAATCAAGGGTTCGCGGCGGTATCTTGTATGGAGTACATGATAATTGGCGATTTTGAGGCGATCCTAAAAATGTAAGCGCTACCACATGTATCCCATGCAACACAACCTCAAATGTTAGCGCTTACATAAAAATTATCATGTATCCCATACAACTTGCACATACAACGAAGGACGGGTTCTGGCCGTGTTCATCATTAATAATTACACACAACGAAGGACACGTTCTAGCCGTGTCCACCAAAGATATCCATACACAACGAAGACCGTCATCCAGCAATGTAAAAGGCTCCCCCCAGCGTAGTCCTGAATATTTGTCAAGTCCAGGTGACTACTCTGAGGGGAGACTCTCTATCAACACACGAACGGCACTGACAATCCGTTTATCACGCGATCATGATACAGATTGATGCACCTTCTCCTTCTGCACGGGTGTGGATATCGAAGAAGGAGCAGAGGCTGTCACAGGCACAGGATCACTTAATCCGAGCAGAACCGAGGTGGACTGCTGAATGTCACGGGCAAGGCTCGGATGGCTCGAAAGCGCAAGCCCATACGAAGGAATCATCTCCTTCAGCTTCGGCTCCCATAATTTCAGCTGCTGCGGGAAGCACTTCTGAATCACCTCAAGCATAACGGACACCGCCGTCGAAGCACCAGGCGATGCACCCAGAAGTGCAGCAATCGAGCCATCGGCCGCGCTGATCACTTCTGTGCCGAATTGCAGCGTCCCCTTCCCTGCCGGCGTATCCTTGATCACCTGTACGCGCTGACCGGCTACGACAAGCTGCCAGTCCTCGCTCTTCGCATTCGGCACAAACTCCCGAAGCGCCTCCATCCGCTTTTCCTTCGATTGCAGCACTTCTTTAATGAGATAATTCGTCAGCGGAATATTGTGAATGCCTGCCGCAATCATTGTGACGAGATTGTCGGCCTTGACCGATGTGAGTAAATCCATCATCGAACCGAACTTGAGAAACTTCGGCGAGAAACCCGCGAACGGTCCGAAGAACAGGAGCTCCTTCTTGTCGATGATGCGCTTGTCAAGGTGAGGCACCGACATCGGCGGAGCCCCGACCGGAGCTTTGCCGTACACCTTGGCATGATGCTGGGCGACAATCTCCGGCTTATCACACACCATAAACAGTCCGCTGACCGGAAAACCGCCAATTCCTTTGCCTTCGGGAATACCGGATTTTTGCAGCAAATGCAAGCTGCCGCCGCCCCCGCCAATAAAGACGAACTTCGCTGTATGGCGCTCGATTTCGCCGGTGTCAACCCGCTTCACCTTCAGCTCCCACAGGCCGCCAGACGTACGCTTGATATCCTCGACATGCCGTTTGAACTTCATCTCGACCTGCTTGCTCTTCAGATGGGCAAACAGCATTCGGGTCAAGGCGCCAAAATTCACATCGGTTCCCGTTCCGATCCGTGTAGCGGCCATCGGCTCTCGTACGGTCCGGTTGTTCATGACAAGCGGCATCCATTCGGCAAGTTCACCCGGATTATCTGTAAATTCCATGCCGTGAAACAACGGATTCTCCGTCATCGCTTCAAAACGTCTGCGAAGGAACGAAACGTTGCTCTCCCCTTGTACGAGACTCATATGAGGCAGCGCCGCAATAAAATCGTGCGGGTTGCGAATGAGCTTGTTCTTTACCAAATAAGACCAGAACTGCTTGGAAACCTGATATTCCTCGTTAATCTTGACCGCCTTGCTAATATCGATAGACCCGTCCGACTTCTCAACCGTATAATTCAACTCGCAGAGCGAGGCATGACCTGTTCCCGCATTGTTCCACTCGTTCGAGCTTTCCTCCGCCGGGCTTTCGAGCCTCTCCAGCACGGTGATCCGCCAATCCGGCGCCAATTCCTTCAACAGCGAGCCCAAAGTAGCACTCATAATACCGGCGCCTATTAAAATAACATCTGTGGTTGTCTGTTTGTTACCCATAGCTACCGTCCTTACCGCAGTATAATCCTACCCTAGTGTATCACTAATAGTTATCGATTAAAATAATTATTTCTTATGCAGATTCATGCAAAAATGCCCGGCACATCGAAGCCGGATGCCGGGCGGGCGAAGCGGTTAAACACTATATGCTTTTGGGTTTTCCTTCCATGCTTGCAGGACAGAAACGTCTTGCTCGGCAATTGCACCTTGTCCAAGTGCCGTCTCCAGCAGGGCGGAATAATGGGACAGCGTTCGAAGCTCGATGCCTTCGGCAGCGAACGTCGGCGGTGCGGATGGGAATTCATACGTAAAAATGGCGATGACGCTCAGCGGCACAGCGCCCGCCTCACGGACTGCAACGGCCGCCTTAAGCGCGCTTCCCCCTGTGGAGATGAGGTCCTCAATCAGCACGACCTTCTGCCCGCGCTCGAGCTTGCCTTCGATCAGGTTCTCCTTGCCGTGTCCCTTCGCCTTGTCGCGTACGTAAATCATAGGCAGTCCCAGCCTGTCCGCAACGAATGCGGCATGCGGTACACCGCCGGAAGCAACACCGGCAATCACTTCGGCATCCGGGTAATGCTCGCGAATTAACGCGGCAAACCCTTCGGCCAGCATCGCGCGAACGTCTGGATACGAAATCGTCAACCGATTATCGCAATAGATTGGCGATTTCAAGCCTGAAGACCATACAAACGGGTTCGCCGGGTTCGGCCGCAGCGAGACAGCGCCAATGCGCAGCAGCTGTTCCGCAATGCGATAGGGCAGCTTTTCCATAGTTTCTCCCGATACGGATGTCATGCTTGAACCAACTCCTCCATGATATGTTCCAATGCTGCCCGCGGGTCGGCCGCTTCTGTTATAGGGCGACCGATCACAAGGTAATCCGAGCCGGAGGCGAGCGCTTGTGCAGGTGTCATGACACGCGATTGATCCTGAAGTGAAGCTCCAGCCGGTCTAATTCCCGGCGTAACCAACTGAAAGTCAGGACCAAGCTGCGCCTTCAGCTCAGCCGCTTCAAGCGCGGAGCAAACGACACCCTGCAGCCCCGCTGCCTGTGCCAGCTTCGCATATCGGACAACCGCCTCACCGACAGTCTCCTGCAAGCCGATTTCGCTTGTCAGCACCTCCTGGGAAGTGCTCGTCAGCTGCGTGACCGCAATTACGATGGGCGGCTTCAGTCCTGCCTGGGCGGCGCCTTCCGCCGCACCTTCGGCACCCGCTCTCATCATGGCGCTTCCGCCGGCTGCGTGGACGTTGAACATATCCGCTCCGGTGCGGGCGACGCTGCGAGCGCCGCCCTTCACCGTGTTCGGAATGTCGTGCAGCTTTAAATCCAGGAAGACGCGATAGCCGAGTTGCTTAAGCTCACGAACAAAGGCCGGACCTTCCGCATAATACAGCTCCATTCCGACCTTCATCCAGCAAGGAATTCCCTCAAGCTTGCGGAGAATCCCCCTTGCTTCGGCGGCACTCCCGTAATCGAGCGCCACCATGACTTTACTTGCAGCCTGCATGCTTACACCGTCCCTGCAGCGATCGGCGCAGGGGACAGATTGATCGCTTCCATCATATCAACCAGCGCACGGACCGTATCCAGCGACGTCATACATACGACGCCGTTCTCCACCGCTTCGCGGCGAATGCGG
>JBEPYM010000079.1:0-14170 GCA_041641375.1 Paenibacillus sp. | reverse complement strand
ATCTGTAAACAATTGCCATAAATTAGCGAAAGCCAGTAAATTCGATCGATGCATAGGGTAACCTACCTTTACCAATTTCCATTTTTCAATATTACAAATGTACTATATTCACTTCCAATATTCTACACTTTGTTTGTTAAAATTTAATCAAACTTCAATAATATTTTTGTAAATATAGGTCCTTCTTCTTATATTAAATGACCCTTCAATCCAAGAAAATAAATCCACATCATGCGTAATTTCTGTAAACACTTACAAAGTAAAAAGCGCAGAATATAGCGAAATCATTCCTATTTTCTACCATATAATTACTATAAAATTTAATTAAAGGCATACGAACCATCTTGTGAAATGGCAAAATGTAGGATAGAATGGCTTGTAACAGATAGGCGTGTAGACCTAGGAATGTATACTTAATCAGGAGGTGATACATATGACCAAGAAGACATGGGAAAAGCCTGAAGTTAAGGCGCTGATGGTTGAGAAGACAGAGTACGGCACAAACATTACCAACAATGTCGATGCTACTTATCAGTTCGGACCGTTCACGTTCTACTCCTTCTCCTAAGATTCTCACAAGCTTCGCAAGAGGGGCGTTTAAGGGACGCCCCTCCCCCCCACTATTAACTATCCGAGATGAGGCTGTTATGCAATGACCGGAATTGTGTTAAATGGCGAACGTATGTTGATGCGCAATAAGGAGATTCTGTCGACTGATCTTGACGGAGAAATCGGCATGCTCCATATCGAGTCCGGAAACTATTATTCGCTGGACCATGTCAGCTCCGAGATCTGGAACCTGCTGGAGGAGCCGCTTGAGGTGAGGCAGCTGATCGATCGATTGCTGGAGCTTTACGACATCGATGAAGAGACGTGCACACAGCAGACGCTCGAATTTCTCACAACGATGCATGAGCTTGGCCTGATCTCGATTCATAAATAAATGTAATTATTCGGTGTGTGGAGGACGATACGTTATGAGTACGAAAGTAAAGAAGGCCATTATTCCCGCCGCAGGGCTTGGCACCCGGTTCCTTCCGGCTACGAAAGCGATGCCGAAGGAAATGCTTCCGATTATTAATAAGCCCACCATTCAATACATCGTAGAAGAGGCCGTAGAAGCCGGCATTGAGGACATTATTATCGTTACCGGCAAGGGAAAGCGCGCGATTGAGGATCACTTCGACAATTCCTTCGAGCTTGAGGAGCGGCTGCTGGAGTCCGGCAAGCTGAAGCTGCTTGAAGAGGTGCAGCGGCCGAGCAAGGTGGAGATTCACTATATTCGTCAGAAGGAGCCGAAGGGACTTGGCCATGCGGTCTGGTGTGCGCGCCGGTTTATCGGCAATGAGCCTTTCGCCGTCCTGCTCGGGGACGATATCGTATCTGGCGAGCTGCCCTGCCTCCGTCAGTTAATGAACCAGTTTGACCACACTGGAAAATCCGTCATTGGTGTACAGCAGGTTGCTCCTGAGGAGACGAACCGCTATGGCATTGTGGATCCCATTGCTTCCTTCGGCCGCCTCATTCATGTCAATCGATTTGTCGAGAAGCCGAAGCTTGGCACTGCTCCATCAAATTATGCCATTATGGGCCGGTATGTGTTTACGCCGGAGATTTTCAAATTTCTTGAGCTCCAGGAAGTCGGTGCAGGCGGGGAAATCCAGCTGACCGATGCGATTCAGAAGCTGAACGAGGAACAATCCGTCTACGCCTACGAATTCGAAGGCACTCGATATGATGTGGGTGAGCGTCTGGGCTATATTTTGACAACGTTGGACTTTGCCCTGAAAACCTCGGATCTTCGCGGTCCCCTGCTTGACGCGATGAGTCAATATGTTGCGAAAGAAACGGTTCTACGAGCTTAGCGAATGCTTCGGAGGGAACGAACATTAACATCGTACAGAAACTGACCAACTGGAATGTGCTTGCATGGCTTCTGGGACAAATCAGGGGATTCCGAGGGAGATTGGGATTGATTGCATCCTTGCAAATATTCACCGCCCTCAGTTCCGTTGCACTTGCCGCCGTATCCATGCACCTGATTGATTCCTCCATTGCCAAGGGCTTTTCATCAGCCCTGCCGTATGTCTTCCTGTTCGCTGCGCTGCTTCTGGGACAGCTCGGGGTGGATGCCTGGCTTGCTGTGCGTATAGCAAAAACGAAGGAGATGCTGACTCACAGACTGCAGCAGCGTTTCCTCGAACAGCTGTACCGCTCGGAATGGAACAACATCACCCGATATCCCAGCGGAGATATCCAAACCAGGCTGACCAGCGACGCAGCTGCAGTGGCAGAGGGCTGGACGACCACAATACCCACAATCATCGCACTCGTTGTCCAATTTTTTGCCGCCTTCTTTACACTATGGCACTACGACCCGACCCTGGCTGCTGCAGCATTCCTGCTTGGTCCTGTGACTGTGGCAATCAGTTGGCTTATTGGCCGGAAGCTGAAGCGGATGCAGCATCACATTCAAGCAGCCGAGGGGCGATATCGTTCCTACCTGGTTGAGAGCATTCGCAACATTCTCGTTGTCAAAAGCTTTGAGCAAGAGCAGTCAAGCATGAGCCATGTCCGCGATTTACAGCAAAACAAGCTATATTGGATCATGAAGCGCAGCATGTTTACCGCAATGACCAATATGGTCATCGGTCTCGGTTATCGCCTCGGATTTTTCCTTTCCTTCGGCTTCGGAGCGTTCAAGCTTTCTTCCGGCACAACAACGTTCGGAACCTTCGCCGCATTCCTTCAGTTGGTCGGACAGATCCAGGGTCCGCTAGAAGGACTGTCGCGCAGCTTTCCCGTTATCATAGCCACACTGGCATCGGCAGAACGGCTCATGGAATTTGAGCAGCTGGACAAAGAGGCAGCCAAAGGATTAAACCGTCTAACAGCAAATCCAATGACCTTGCACGTAGAGAACATTTCCTTCGCCTACGAAGCGGAACGGCCCATCCTCCGGGAAGTCAGCCTGACTGTGAATCTAGGCCAGGTGGTCGCCATTGTGGGCACGTCCGGCGAAGGGAAAACCACTTTGCTGCGGATGCTGCTGGCGCTTATTCAACCTTCGGAAGGCAGGATTTATTTAAAGGGGCAGCGGGAGCTTGCCGTATCCTCGGATACCCGTTCGTTCTTCTCCTATGTACCGCAAGGCAACACCTTATTCTCCGGCACAATCGCAGACAACATTCGAATCGGAAAGCCTGATGCCGACGACGCCGAGGTGATCGCTGCCTCAACGTGCGCCTGTGCATGGGACTTTATTTCCACACTTCCGCACGGGTTAAATACGGTTATTGGCGAGAACGGAATCGGACTTTCCGAGGGGCAGGCACAACGAATCGCAATTGCTCGCGCCATTATACGCCAATCACCGATCCTGCTTCTTGATGAAGCAACGTCTGCACTCGATCTGGACACAGAGCGTGAAGTGCTTGAACGCCTTCGTCACCTTACTCCGCTTCGAACGTGTATTGCAATTACACACCGGCTATCCGTCACCGAAATTTGCGACCATGTGTACCGCATTCGAGGCGGCAGACTGGTGGAGCTCGGCAAGGAAGAGCTTATATCCGTTTCCTGAAGCATACAAAAGCGGGAGCCTCCTTGTAGAATAGGGGCTCCCGCTTTTGCGTGGACTCACAATATTTTCATAACGCCTTCAATCAGCCTCATTTGATCCTCGACAGTATATCCGATTTCCGGTCGTTTCAGACGGAAGATCCGCAGCTGATTAACGGCTGTGGAGCACCTTCGGAAGTGGGCTTCGCGTTGTCCCAATATATCCACCATTTCCAGCCGAAACGTATTGTGAATGAACAGGCTTAATTTAGCAGCACCCTTCACTTCATGGAGCTCCACGTGTTCGGAAGGCTGGGTCGATAGCTCGAATAGCGCATGAAGCTTTCCTGGTGTAGGTACGTATCTCTCCCGGATCGGGATATGATATTTGTCTCGAATTCCCGGGATTCGCTCCAATCCGTCGACTCCCCCAAACATGTAATCAGCGGCGTCCTTCCACAGCTTTTGCTTGGGATACGCAGGCATAACCAGAACTTCACCGGTATTGTCGACTCGAAGCGCCGCCACATCGTCCGCCAGAAACTCGAAGCCCTGTTGATACAAATATGCGGTAAGTGTCGATTTCCCGGCACCGGATTGACCCGATATAATAAACGGTTTCCCGTGAATCGACAGCACACTGCCATGGATCGGCACCATACCTCGCTGCAGCAGCAGCGCAGCCATACAAGTACCCAGCACGTAAAGCGTCACGATCTCCGGATCTGCATCGCCAAGGCGATCCACCACAATTTCTGTACCGTTCGTAATTTGAAATTGTCCTACATCCTGAACCCGGAATGCGAAATATCCGATACCGCCGGCAAAACTATTTTCATTCGGCAGCCCCGGCAGCTCATAAGTAACGATCCCTTCCTTCACCTGGATATCTGCTTGAGCAGATGCTTCTCTGAGTCCGTCCAAGGGAAGCTCGGATTGGATAAACAAGCCATAGGCTTCATAAACCCAGACTCGTTTGGCACCTTCCACATCAAACCCTCCCTGATCTTAGCTTTTGGCAGCTTCCGTTCCATAGGAGTGATGGAAATCCTTCACAAACCGATGAAAGACGATAGCAATCAAACATCTTCGCAGCGTATCTTCATTAATGGAATAGATGTCGTCCCCAGCAGCAGACAGCATTTTCTCCAGTTGACCACGCTCGAGATAGGTCATTGCTTGGTCATTGGCCAGGATTTCATGAAGCTCCTGCTTGATTTGCCCCCACTCCCGCTCCAGGCGATACACCCAGTCGGCGCTCTGCACCCCGCGTGTAGAAGCATTCAGACGTATCGCATCCGGCAATATCCCCTTCATGGCCCGGCGCAGCAAATACCTCTCCTGACCCTCCCGCACAAATTGTTCAGACGGGATATTCAGGCAAAATTCAATAATTCGCTTATCTCGAGACGGATCCCGGATTGCGATCCGATTGGCAAGTGACAGCTTGGTTTCGATCGCACCAATATGACTTAATGGCAGCAATCCGCATCGCTTCGGCTTCTCTTCTTCGTAATCCAGATATTGCTCAATGTCAAGATTTGCTCCGAACGCATCCAGCCTTTCCCGCAGCTTCCACTTCCCAATAAACGATCGGTTCACCAGCACGTTATGAAAGCGGTCAAAGCCGCGAAGCTGATTGCGTCGTTTCCACCTGACAGCGAATCGGGGGATAACAATGGCTGCGGTCAGCTTGAGCGTTTTCTTGACAGGTACGTTGTGCAATCGGCTTAACCCTACGATTTCCTTCCAACATTCAAACAGACGAAATTGACGGAAGAGGGTTAGAAAATGAATGCGATAATCGCCATAAGAAATCGTGCCGTTCCCCAATTGTCCGGTCAGCATCACCTTGCAATTCGATGTCGATGCAAGCTTCAGGATGGATCGATACCAGGTCATATTCTGAAAGATTTTGTGGGGCTGCTCCAGGATGGCAATCAATTCATCCGCACCGGTTCGTGCATGCACACCTTCAAAGCTGCAATATTGGACAGAGATATTGGGATACATATCGGCGACCAGCCGAATTTCATTGCGTTCATTATATACAAGTCGTTTGCCAGGCTGCTCGTTGAAGCTGTCCACCGGTATGGAGCTGTACGCGTACAGCTTCTCCTGCTTGCGTGCCATCTGTCGTGCCGCGACACAGGCCACCGACCCGGAATCCATTCCGCCGCTCAGCATGACGCCAACCTCACCGACACTTCGTCTTCGACACGCAACAGCTTCCTCAAAAATCCGGTTAAATTCCTCGACATATTGGTCGTCCGTTTCGAAGCGGATCGGGTTTCCTCTGCCTATCGGATCCCAATATTGCCGCTTCTTAAACTGATCGCCATCCCAGATGCCATCGTGTGCAGGCGGGAGCTGATACACCTTCTCATATACGGTTTGCTCTGCTTGCATCTCATGCGGGATACCGTCAATTGCCAGAAAATCAGCAATCCAGTTTTCGTTGAGATTGACTTCCCCTTCAGTGAGTCGAAGCACCTCAAGCAAAGGCTTCTCCAATGTACAAAATGCGAATAGACGAGAGGTATGCACGTAATACAGCGTTCTCGCTCCCGCAGGATCACGGGCTACAAACAGCCGCTTGTTATCCTCGTTCCATATCGCAAACGCATAGTCGCCGATCAGACGATCCGCGCAGTCCTCTCCCCACTTGTGATAGGCAAGAAGAATCAGCTCGCTGTCTGTCATTGCATCTCGCTTGTCATGAGGAACACCAAGCTGCTTGAACAGCTCTGCCCTGTTGTCAATGATGGCATCCGCCGTTATCCAGTCACGGCCCGCACATCGTGGAAGCTGCTCGAAGCAGGATTCCGGTGTATGAAACTGCAGCCCGCAGAACAGGAACTTGTGCGTATCTGAATGCTGTTCCGCTTTATCATAGCTGTACACCGATAACTTCTCCACCATGAGACTGCCTGCATGAGCAGTATCGATATCCTTATGAAGGGAGACGATTCCCGCAATGGCTCCCATATTCTACGATACCCCTTTACTTTGGTATGCTTGCGTTCGCTGCAGGCTTGCAAATTGCCCTACAACCTTGAAGCGGGGGGCTTCATTGGCACCTGTCAAAATCAGCTGACCGCATCGAAGCCAGGCATGCGCAATCAATTGATTGGAGTCGTCTTTGGCAACACCCAAATATAAGGTAGAGGATACGCCGATCACACGCAAGAGCAGCTGGGCGGTTATTGCCTTCACAAGACACTTGCTCTCCCATGGAGTGAATTTGCTCATTGTCTCAACGATCCAACCGATCTTGGCCGCGCGAATCAACCGTTCATGCTTCTCCTCTGATTCGGTGCTTTCATTCTTCCGACCGAGCAATTTCGACAAATGCTTAAAGGGGATCACGATAATTGCAAGGCGTGTGATACCTAACAAAACAAAAACTAGAATGACTGCAAGCTTCATGGTGAACGACAGCTTCAAATAGCGCTTCATACGTCGGATGTGAGAATGAATAGTACCTCACCCCTATTTAAAGTTAGTAATTTATGAAAATAGTCCTACTAATCAGTATAGCATTTACAGGAAAATTTGGCACGTTAAACATTTGTGAGTTTCACCTTCATCAGGCGCATCTAGGGCTTGAATATTCATGGAAGATAGTGGATACACTATCCCCGAATTTACCCTACCTGAGGAGTGTGCCGTTATGGATACGGTAGTGCTGGCAAGATCATTGATGGGCTCGTCCCTTGGCTTCCATATTATTTTTGCAACATTGGGCGTTGGGGTGCCGCTGATGATCCTGTTTGCCGAGGTGCTGCATCTATGGCGCAAGGACCCGGATTATGGTCTGATGGCCAAGCGCTGGACACGAGCGCAGGCGATTCTGCTTGGCGTAGCGATCCCTTCCGGTACGATTGTAGGCGTTATGCTGGCGCTGCTGTGGCCTGGCTATATGGAAATCGTCGGTCAGGTCATTGCTCTTCCGTTCCAGATTGAGATATGGGCCTTCTTTCTGGAGGCGCTGTTTATGGCTATTTATGTGTATGCGGCGGATCGGCTCACCCCCGTCATGCGGATCATCAGCGTCGGCTTCGTCGCGCTCGGAGCAAGCGCCTCGGCGGTGCTGATCACCGATGCGCATGCGTGGATGAATACACCGCGGGGGTTTCGGATCGAGAATGGCGCAATTGTCGATATCGACCCTTGGGCCGCCGTGTTTAACCCAAGCGTGTGGACGACCGCTTCCCATGTTCTCTTATCGGCGTATATGACGGGTGCTTTCGCCGTTGCTTCCGTCGCCGCCTGGAAGCTGCTGCGCGGCGGAAAGCCCGACCGCGAGAGGCAGTTTCACCGCAAGGCTCTGCAGCTGGCGCTTATCGTCGGTCTCGCCATGAGCCTCGGTACAGCGGTAAACGGACACTCCACCGCCCAGATGCTTCACCAGTATCAGCCGGAGAAGCTGGCGGCCGCAGAGGGGCTGTTTGAAACTCAAGCTTACGCACCACTTACCATTGGGGGATGGACAAGCCGGGAGGAGAAGCGGGTCATTGCCGGCATCGAAATCCCTTGGGCGCTGAGTTTTCTTGCGGGGGATCGGTTCGACACCGTCGTACGGGGATTGAATGAATTTCCGGAGGAGCATTGGCCGCCGCTCTATGTCCATGCCCTGTTCAATCTGATGGTCGGTATCGGTACGCTGCTGATCTTGCTCTCACTGCTGGCACTGGCCATCCGCTACGTCCTGCGGAAGGCGTATCCCAAGTGGGTGCTGCGTTTGCTCGTGATTTCCGGCCCGCTGTCGATCATCGGCATTGAAACCGGCTGGATCTTCAGCTGTACGGGCCGCCAGCCATGGACGATCTACCATATTCAATATACGAAGGACGCCGCAACGAACGCCGAGAATCTGGGCACCCTGTTCGTGCTGTTCCTGTCTCTGTACGTATTCTTATTGGTGGTGACCGGATTTTTCATGAGACTGTATTTCCGGAAGTATCCGGTATCCCGCGAGCTTCCCCAGCAAGGAGAGAGCGTATGACAGAGCCCGTATTGGCGATCGCGATTCTTTGGTTTTTTCTGGTCATCTATGCGTTAGCAGGGTCTGTCGATATGGGGGCCGGTTTCTGGGCGCTCATCTATGGCAGGCAGCATGATACGAAGGCGGCCGCAATCGCCAACCGCTTTCTTTCGCCATCGTGGAAGGTGACGAATACCTTTCTCGTGCTGCTGGTGGTCGCGTTGGTCGGATTCTTTCCGCGCGGGGCATTCGTGCTGGGGTCGGCGCTGCTTGTCCCTGTCAGTCTGGTGCTCATTTTGCTTACGATTCGCAGTGCCTTCATGGTGTTCGCCTATACGGCGAAGGAATATGTGCTGCCGCTTCAGTGGGTATCCGGCATTACCGGGCTGTTGATTCCGGGGCTGCTCGTCAGTGTGCTTCCTGCGACACTTGGAGGCTTTATTGCAATGGACGAGACCGGACCTCGGCTCCTGCTCGGCAAGCTGTTTACGAGCCCGACCACTTACGCCTATATTGGCTTTGGCATCGCTTCGGAGCTGTACTTGTCGGCGCTGTTTCTGTCGGATTATGCCCGGGAGGGCGAAGACGAGACGACGTACCGCAAATACCGTCAGGCTGCCCTGGTACTAGGTCCCTTCGCGCTGGTTATGGGGGTGCTGGCCACTTTCGCCATGCTTCCTGAAGCGAGCTGGATCGTCAGCCGAATGATGGAGCAGGCGCATTGGTTCGGCCTGTCGCTGATCGCCTTCCTGCTCGCCGGCTCTTCGCTCTTCCGCAAGCAGGCGAGCGGCAAAGTCGGCAACCCCCGTCTCGCAGTAATCTGGACGGTCGTTCAATATGCGCTGGCCAGCATTGGCTATGGAATCGCTCATATGCCTTATCTGGTGTATCCGTATTTAACCATTGAAGAAGGATTTACGAATTCGGCGATGTTCCGGTCGCTGTTAATCGGCTACACGATCAGCACACTCGTGCTGCTCCCGGTGTTCATCTGGTTTTGGCGTTTATTTCTCAAGGATAAGCGTTATATCAAGCCGGAGTGAGAAGGCTTTTGATTACGGCATCGATTCCACGATATGAAGCTCAGGGTCGGTAATCGCAAAACGCATCGTAATGGCCGTCCCTTCTGACGGAGCGCTGCGAATGTCGATCTGTCCATTCATCGCGGCGATGATGCTGAACACCACTGCCATTCCAAGTCCGGTCCCCTTCTGTTTGGTGGTAAAATAGGGAGTGCCGAGTCGCTTCAACTGCTCGCTTGTCATCCCGGTACCCGTGTCGAAAATCCGCACATGCGCTTGGTCTCCGATACGCTCCAATTCTAGCGTCAATTCGCCCCCGTCGGGCATCGCCTCGATACTGTTTTTGCATAAATTCAGCATACATTGCCTGAGCTTCTGGCTGTCTCCCTGAATCCAGCACGGTGTACGCAGAAGCAGTCTCGTTTCGACCGACTGCATGGTGGCGTACGGACTGATCATATTGTAGATATATTGAAGCTCCTGTCCCAGCGCCAGCTTCTCCACCTTCTCCAGATCGGGCTTGGCGAAGGTGAGGAAATCGGTAATAATCTCTGTAGCCCGGTCCAATTCCGTAACGGCCATGCTCAAATATTCTTCCTGCTTGCGAGACAGCTTCGTTGCAAGCACCAGTTGGATAAATCCGCGTATCACTGTCAACGGGTTGCGCACCTCATGCGAGACACTCGCCGCAAGCTGGCTGACCAAATTCAGCTTCTCGACTCTTTCCGCCTGGTAATGCTCGTGTTCGGCCGCAACCTGGGCGTCGCGAATCATTTTCTCAATAAACAAGGCTGTCACCAGCATCGCGATACTAAATGTAAGAAAGAACGGGATCAGGAAGAGTGCCTTCGCATCCTCCGTCCCGGGAGCGAACAGGAAAAACAGCAGCTTTACCACCAACCCGATTCCAGTGATCGCCGCTATGATGCGAATACGCACAGCCGATTTCCTTCGACGAAACCGAAGGGATAACGGGAGCACAATGGCGCAAAGGACAACCGTCACGACTAGCGTTGCTAGGAAGCCGTCCCCAAACCCAAACGCCAGCCTGCCTCCCAGAAGGACGCCTGCAACGAGTAACCCGGTAACGGGTCCGCCATACAGCATCGCCATAATGCAGGGTACGTAGCGGAGATCGAACATATACGTTCCGACATGAACGGGGAAGCACATGCAGAGTAGCGTCGAAACGGATGCAGATGCGCCAATAAAGACTCCGTTCCACCTTGACAGCTGCAGCTTGCTCATGGGGAACAACCTGTACAGAAACAATGGAAAAATAATTACCAGCAAGTTATTGAGCAGGCTTTGCAACGCAATCATCTCCGACGACCACCAGTCCCCAGCTTCCATTCCCATTACCATTTCCACATCCGGGGATGAAATTCCTTCCTTTTTGTAAAATTTTGTCGATTAATGGCCCCGCTTCGCTTTTGTGCATCGCAAACGGTACGTGCGTCCATATGCCTTGGCATATCGAACGATGGTCCGCAGCATCCCTCGGCTCTCCAGCTTTGCGAACGGGCACGGATCCGGCCGGGTGTTCACCTCCAGAATCCAGGGCCGGAGTCTGCGGTCCAGCGCAATATCCGCGCCCAGCTCCTGAATGCCAGGATAAGCGGCCCTCATGCAACGGATCGCCGCAACTCCCATATGCCCCAGCTTATCGATCACCCGCTTCGGGTTGCTCGTGTACCGGCGCAATACTTGTGGTACGGGATAGATCATGCCTCCTTGACTGCCATTCGTGACGATTTTGCCGGGATGCGCGACACGCGCTGCAAAACCGGTCGCTTCCCAGCCGCCTTGAGGCTTCCGCTGCACCATGACCCGAATATCGAATGGCCGTCCCCGATAGGTGAGCAATCGGATCCCCTTCTGAACCACGTAAGGAATACCTTTCGTATCCTTGGCCAGCTTGCTGTACATACGCTCGAACGAGTCGAAACGTTGAATGTGAATCCCCGTCTGACACCGATAACGTCCGAACAGCCTTTCGATGCGATACACCCCGATTCCTTTCAGACCGTTAACCGGCTTCACATACACCATCCGATAACGATCCAGCATCTCACGCAGCGTTCCCCGCACCATTTTCTTCGTTTCCGGAATCGCCCTTCGCAGCTCAACGCTCTTTGCAATTGCTCTCGTTTTTCGCAGCTTGCTGGTCACATGACTCATTTTGGTATCATCCGCCTCCGCTGATTCGTATGTTATTGCTAGAATACGGCGATGCAGACAGCTGCGTCCCTGTTATTCGCCTATATTTGGAACTGCTACTAAACAATATCCATATTATATTAGGATTCCACTGTGACGGAGGCGGAGTATGGTGATAGCGGACAGGTTGCATGCAAAGGTGAGGGAAACGGTTGAGCGTTTTCCTTGGTATTGCGAATATATGAATGGTGTTTCCCCCGAGAGTATCCGCGACATTCAAGAGCTTCCGCTGATGACAGCGGATAAGCTGGAGTCTCACTACTACCACGCCGAGCTGGACGGATCCTTGTCCGTCTACCGAACGTCCGGTACGAGCTCAGGCAGACGGAAAGCGATCCGATATTCCTTGGAGGACGACAATGCATACATCGATATCAAGGTAAAGCTGTTCGGCGAGCTGCTGGAGGGCACTGCCTTTACCCGTGCTGCAGCAGATCTGGGGACAGGGCATGCCGCCAGTACGGCAGCATCGATTTTTAATCGGCTTGGGCTTGATTGCCTGTCCATTCCGTTCGAGCTGCCGATTGAGCGTCACGTGGAGCAGCTGCTTGCATACAAGCCGGAAGTGCTGTATACGATGCCCTCGATCCTGGAGCATCTGGCTTTGGCCGCCGAGGATCCGCGCGATTTCGGCATACAGACGATCCTGCTGGTCGGGGAGATTGCAGCGCCGGAGTGGCAGCAGCGGATGGCGCAGAGATTCGGGCTGAAGGCCGAGCAAATCATTGACACATACGGTTCGATCGAAATTGGCACGATCGCCTCTTATTCGCACAAGCTGGGGCGATATTTGATAACCGAAGGGCTTTACGCCGAAGGCATCTCCTTGGAGGAGGCGGGAATTGCAGCCGAACCGCTGGCGGCGGACGAATGCATTCTGACGCTGACCTCCTTCATCCGGAATCAGCTGCCTGCCGTCCGCTTTGTCACTTACGATGTCGTTCGCGGGCTGCGTCCGCTGTTCGTCGACGGCGTGCCGCGCATGAGCTTTCAGGCAATCGTCAAGCGGGTAGGTCCCGAGCTGAAGCATGGGGAAAAGATTAGCCTTTACGATATTGAGCGGGCTGTCCATCGCCATGTTCAGGATGCAGTCGCAAGAGTCCACGTGGGCAGCAACAGACTGACCGTGCGCATCCACAGCCGGACGGCGAACGAACAGACGCTCGAAGCGGTACGAGCAGACCTTCGCAGCCAAATTCCGGAGATCGGATCGATGATTCGGAACGGATTGCTGGATGATATCCAGGTGGAACTGCTGCCGATTGGCGAAGCACCGGCGCGTACATCGGTCAAAAACAAGAAGCTGTATATCGAGAAGGGTGATGGATAGGTGGGCAGACATCTATTGGAGGCCGTTGGCGGCACCCCCTTGGTTCAATTAAGCAGGCTGTTTCGTCATGCGCGAGTATTCGCCAAGCTGGAGCTGCTTAATCCGGGAGGCAGCGCGAAGGACCGGCCCGCGCTGCGTATGATTCAGCAGGCTTGGGACGAGGGAAGGCTCGTCCGAGGGAGCGTCGTTATTGAATTCAGCTCCGGCAATATGGCAATCAGTTTAGCCATGATATGCCGCCAGCTGGACATGCGCTTAATCTGTGTCGTTGATCCGAAGACAACAGAATCAAATATGCGGATTTTGCGCGCACTCGGTGCAGACATCGAGCTTGTCACCGAACCCGACGCGGCTACCGGTGAATTTCTGCCGGCTCGGCTCAGCCGCGTTGCCGAGCTCTGCGCCAAGTTTCCCGGCAGCTTCTGGCCGAACCAATATGCGAACGAAGCCAACTATCTCTCGCATTGCGACACCACAATGGCGGAAATCGTCCGCCAGCTCGACCGGGTAGATGGCGTCGTATGCGCAGTGAGCACGTGCGGCACCGTACGGGGGTGTGCGGAATATGTGCGCCGTCATCGGCTTACTACCCGAGTTATCGCGGTAGACGCGGAAGGCAGCGCTGTATTCGGAGGCGACCGCAATAAGCGGCGGTTATTCCCGGGGATCGGAGCCGGGATTGTGCCGCCTTTCTGCGAGCCGCAAAGCATAGATCGCATCATTCATGTCTCGGATCGCGAGATGGTGGCCGGCTGCCATGCACTCGCCCGGGAAGAAGGCATTCTTGCAGGCGCATCGTCAGGTGCAGTCATCGCCGCGATGAAGAGACTGGAGCCTGAGCTGGACACCGGTTCCGTCTTTGCGGTCATTCTCCATGACCGAGGCGAACGATATCTCGATACGGTATATAACGACGAATGGGTGCAGACTCAATTCACCGCAGAGGGGGAGCAAGGTGCTATATTTGAGTGATTCGGATATTCACGGGATCGGACTCACCTATCGTTCGCTTGTCCCCGCGATCGAGGAAGCCGTTCGCATTGCGGATGC
>JBEPYM010000078.1:517-14483 GCA_041641375.1 Paenibacillus sp. | reverse complement strand
AGTGGCATCATTGCAGTCCGCAATGGCAACGCTGGCCGCCGTAGCTGATGCCGGTTATCGATCCTCATTACCTGTTGCCTTTTCTTCAATAAAAATACCTGCACTTTCCTTGTATAAATCTTTCACATCCTGAAGTAAAAATAGTGCCTCGTCAATGCCCGCGTTACAGTGATATGCTCATAGTGCGCTGTGAAAGCGCTTAACAAAATGTTCAGGAGGGATTTTACAATGAAATTGAAACACCTGCTTTACCTGTCCTTTGTTCTTTTGCTAGGGGTATCTGCATCAATTCCTCATGCGCTGGCTGCATCGTCCGCAACCGTAACGGTAGACGCCTCTACCACGCAAGGCTCTATGTCCAAGCATCATCAATTGAACAATTTCTTTAACAAGGAGACGATTGCTGCCGAGTTCGGCACGCAGGACAAAGCCAAAATGCAGGAATGGAACACTCGTGTACTTCGCATCTGGCTCAATCTTGACCAAATCTGGAATGGAGGGAGCAATTATGATTACACCGGTTACGATGCCTATTTCACACAAGCCGAGCAAACATCCACCAAGATAATGCTCAACACCGGTGCGCACCTGCTTACCAAAATCAACGACGGCACGATTACTGTGAGCCAGTACGAGCAAATACTGAAGGATGTTCTCACCTATTTCAAATCTAACTACAGCACCATGGTTTACGTTGAAGCTTCGAACGAATATAAGAACAAGGTTGACAATGCTTCGTTCTATTACAATAAGGTGTACATCCCTCATTACAAGGCTGTCAACTACGTGAACGCAAATACAGCGAATGGCGATTTGCTGCAGTTGGGCGGGCCAGTTACACCTAATTTTGACACCACACGAATTCCGCAGTTTCTTGACAACTACAAGAATGACAGCAGCACTTCCAAGAAGCTTGACTTCATCTCCTATCATGTATATGAGTTGTCAGCCGTAAGCGATCCTTCTACTGTCGGCACTCAGAAGAACACCGTCCGCAATTGGCTTTCCAACCGCGGACTCAACCAGAACATGAACATCTTTATTACCGAGTATGGTCTTGTTAACCATGTCAGTACGCTTCCCATGCAACAGCTTCGTTATATCAACGCTGCAGGCGCAGCCTCGATGTGGTTCCATTGGACCAACAATGGCTCGCAAGTATTTCCGTTTAATTGGGTACACCAATTCCCGGAGCCGGGTGACTGGAACAATTCCAAAAATCAATTTTACGCAACAGATGGCCATCTGACGCCGCATGGCAAAAATCTCGAGGCCCAGCATCGTATGCTGCCTAACCGCATATCCGCAAGCTCCAATGTGATGTCCAAAGGAAAAGGCGTTTATGCCATTGCGAGTACGAACGATGCCAAGGACACAATCACGATTTACACCTGGAATTACCAGTACACAAATACAGCAGACTACCAGACAACAATTAACGTGAATAACCTGCCATCAGGATTTGCCAACAAGAACGTGAGGATTACAAAGTACAAAATTGATCCGAGCCACGACGGCACTACGTTAGACTTGGTGAGTACAACCACTGTCGCACACAGCGGGTCGGTCAGCACCAGTGTCACGCTGAATGAGAATGAGCTGGCATTCTTTCTCTTGGAAGCAGTCGCACCGTAATCGGTAGCCCCTATGCAGGCCCTGCCGCGAATGGGGGGCCTGCAATCTGCTGAAGGCTACCAGCCTCCGCCGTAGCGAATGGGCCCGCGCCAGGCGAGCGGGTTGCCTGCTCGCGCTTCCTGGGAGGACGGAAGCGCACTATCCTTGCGACGCATCCCTGTCGCATCCCCCTCATCTCGCAAATCGGGAAATTGCTTCAGCAGCAGGATTCGGTAATGCTGAAGCATCTCCAGATGATCCCCATCCGCAGCGAGATTAATACGTTCATCCGGATCGGCAGCCAGGTCAAATAGCTGTTCCTTGCCGCCCCACTCATAGTAAATATACTTCCATCTCTCAGAGGCAGCCATGTACATAAATCCATTCTTCTCTCCGATGCATCCGAATACTGTTCGACGTTGCAGCCTTGAGAGCCCCTCTGTGTCTGCCAATGAAGCTCCATCCCACACCATACCGGAAGGTGCCGAGGCTCCGGCCAAACTCGCAAGGGTTGGGCAAATATCGGACAACTGAACCGGAACATGGACCCGATCACCCGGTCTTAGGCCTGTACGGTTGCATTGGTCCGGAATACGAAGCAGGAACGGAATGCGAGCGGCCCCTTCAAGATAGCAGGACTTGTGAAACATGGCGTGATCGCCAAGCAGCTCCCCGTGGTCCGAAGTAAACAGAATAATCGTGTTCTCCCACAATTTCTGGCTTTTCAATTCACCGAACAATCTCCCAAGCTGATAATCGATATGCGTGATCATGGCATAATAATGCTTGCGTGCCGACTTCACCAAGTCTACAGATAAACCTTCCAGATTGTACGTCCTTCTTCGGTTGGCCAGCCAGTTCGGCTCATCGGCGCTCTCTGACCAATTGCTCCTGACAGCACTCGGAATGTCGAGACCATCATACAATCTCACATAAGATTCGGGCGGGTCGAAGGGTGGGTGCGGAGCCTCAAAGCTTGTCCACAAGAAGAACGGCGCCTGCGGGTCGCGCTGCCGCAGGAAATCTATCGATTCGTCAATCGTCCAATTGGTTGTGGAATGCCTCTCCGGGACCGCGCTATAAGCTGGATAGATCTCATTGCCGCCCATACCGTGACCCCGGTACATGCCTGCATACGGTGTACGCTCCAGGTCGTTCACATAATCCTCTGGCACAAGCCTCATCCGCTCAAAGCCATATCGTGCACGCGGCGGGTGAAAGTGCATTTTGCCGGCAGCATGTGTCTGATATCCTTCCGCACGTAAAATACCAGGCAAGGTTTCCTCCGGTTTGACGGGAATCGGATAAGCTCCCATCGTATGAACACCGTGTGTATATGCATTCTGTCCAGTCATTATACTCGTTCTTGCCGGCACGCAGACCGGCGCATCGGAGTATGCTCTTGTAAATACGAGGCTCTCATGAGACAGCTGATCCAGATGTGGTGTCATGACCGGGTGGGAGGATTTCATGAAGCCGAGACAATCGCCCCGCTGCTGATCGGTCGTGACAAGGACTATATTCGGTTTGCTCATTTCATACGCTCCTTTTCGCCAACTGCTTCTTGCAATCGAAAATCACTAGGGCTTATATCGTTATACTTTTTGAACACTTTGGAAAAATAGGTTCGATCAGAGTACCCAAGGGTAAATGCTACATTCTCAACCGTTTCTTCCGGCTGGCGAAGCAATGACATCGCAATACGCATCTTGTATTGATGAACATAATCCGTAAATGTGATACCTGCAAGCTGTTTGAAATATCTCGAGAAATAGCTTGGATTTAGCTGCAAATGATGAGCCATGTCGATCGAGGTAATCGTCTCGTGCATTCTTCTGTCAATAAACCAATTGATTTGTTCCAGCTCTGGATCTTCCGGCTGACGCTCCGAAGCCAATCCGGTACCCTGGATCGCAATGCAAGTGAAATCGATCGTTTCCGTAATTGACCGCGTTCCCCTTATAAAGCTGTAGAATGATTCTTCCACCTGAACATTCATGACGGAAGCAGTCGAACGGACAAATTCGACACAGGCTTCCATGACATCCACAGGAGCAAGTGAATATTGTATTGCTTTCTGCCGATATTCAAACAAAACCGTATTCACTAGCTGTGTATCGCGACGACGTGCCGCTTCTTCAAGCTGACCCCGGCACTTGGCCAACAATTGATCGCCCTGCTCCATCCCCGCTCTGCGTTCACGCAATGATTCGTCCCAAATAAAGATGCGATCCGGATCATAGTATCTGACTCCATGAGGCTTGGACAGCATCCCGTACACGCTCCCGACACCCTTGGCTTCACGGGGTCTTCGATTTACAGCAAAGGATAGCTTTATTCCGAGATAATGCTCACATTTATCAGCAACATCTTTCAAATACTCCAGAATGAGGGGCAGCATTCGTTCGCCTGATACATCTGTATGATTGGATACAAGCACAATGCTGGATTCCTTATATAAAAATGCTTCTACAATATGCTCTCGTTGAACGGCAATTTCTTGAGCAATATTGCAAACCGCATAGGATACAATGGAAAAGTCATCGTAACGGTATCGATCAAGATAGGAAGCAGCGTCAATGTGAACCAGAACAAGCTGAAACCAAGGCGAGGTCCAGTCAACCTCAACCCTCTTCGCTTGCGAAGCTGGCAGAAGATGCAAGCGCCCATGAATCAGATCATGAAGATAGGCTTGCCGGAGTACATCCTTGTTTCGTTCTACATCCTGCCGGTAAGCCAGCTCGTTCAGTCGCAATTCCGACTCCTTCAGTCGCTCTGTTGCTTTGCGCAAGCTTTCTTCCAGCTTATCCGCTGTCAACTCGTCCTTGATCAAATAATCGTCTGCTTCTAGTTGCAGCGCCTTCTTGACGTAATGAAAATCCTCATGACATGTCAAGAATATAACCCGAATGCCGGGCTTCCTTGTGCGAAGCAGCTGAACCAGCTCAATACCGGACATGCCCGGCATTCCAATATCGGTCACTACAATATCTGCAGGCTGTTCGTCTTGCAGGTTCAGAGCTTCATCGGCTGACTGAGCCTCTCTCAAATCAAGCTCCAGCTCGCTCCAAGGCAGCAGCTGTCGCAAAAATTCAAGCATTGGACTATCGTCATCTACAATCATCACACTGTACATTATCGTTCTACTCCTTCCCTGTCTGCAGCTGCAAAGCTTAAGATGAAGCGAAGCCCGCCCATCTCGTTCGTTTCCACACTCATGAAAGCAGAGCTGCCGAAGGTAAGCTTCAATCTTTGAGCAATATTAAGCAATCCGATGCTCTTGCGTCCTGTCTGAATATATTGATTCGGCTTATCCAGCATATCCTTCAGTTCCAGCAGCTTCTCCGGAGACACGCCTTTGCCGTTATCCGAAATGCTTAGAATCACATGTTTGTCTACCATGCTCGCCATTAGCTGTATTCTGGGCTGATCGGTCCACTTCGTAAAGCCGTGAATGATCGCATTCTCAATAAGCGGTTGAATGAGCAGCCGAGGAATCATTACAGATTTGCACTCTGGCTCAATGGACACCACATATGCTATCTTAAGTCCGCTGCGCATCTGCATGATTGTTACATAGTCCTGCATAAGTCGAGCCTCGTCTTCCAGTAGAGCCGGTTCATGCGCTCGAGTATACGCACGAAGCAAACTCATCAAGGCATCAATCATTGAGCTGTGAATACGATCTCCCGATACAACCAGCTTGCACTTTATCGAATTCAAGGTATTCAGAAGAAAATGGGGCCTGATCTGAGAAAACAGCGCCTGCAGCTCCATGACCCGCTTCTCTTCTTGCTCATGCTCGATTCGCTTAAGAAGCTCATCGATCTGGTCGAGCATGGTGTTAATAGATTGGCCGAGCACAGCAATTTCGTCCTGTCCCCCGATCGGGAAGCGTATTGTTCGATTGCCGTTCCCATATTGCTCGGCGATTTGCTTGAGCTTGCGGATCGGGCGATTTAAGGTTCGTGCGAAGGAAATGGATAGCAAGAGAAATAAGATAGCGCTGCTTCCAATTGTCAATGCAGATACATAGAAGGTTCTCGAAATCTGCCCGGTTATTTCTTTCATAGGCCTTTCGTATGTCAGCTTCCATCCGTTCCGCGACAATCGATGCTGTAACACAAACATAGGAACGGAGTGTTCGGCTTTCCATTTTCCACCTTGCGCAATCTTGCCTCCCTTCTCGTCAAACATCGAAATTGCACCTTGTTCGGATCGGAACAACTCCTGAAAATAAGATATCGGCACACCGACATAGAGTACGCCGTATTGCACACCAGTCTTCGGATTGCGAATGACACGGGCAGCATAATAATATTCCCTGGAAGATTCCGGTAAATGCGTTTCCTGAATCCACTGCAGACTGTTGCTGTCGGCAAGATTAACCTGATCCATAAATTGGCTTGCTTTCATGGCTGACAGCATATTCGGTTCAACATGTCCAAGCACAGGCATATTGCGATTATTCAGTATGAACATGCGCATATTCAAGGTTGTTTTGACGAATAGGAAAGAGGAAAAATCGGCAATCCTGTTCATATGCATATAACTCTCATACGTATGAATGGATTCTTTATCCTTCAAATAATCAAAGCTGGCAAGCACATCCAGGCTTTGAATTTGATTCAGCAAGTTGGACGTGTAGGCGATATCATCCACCATTGCGCTTACATCCTTTGCAATTACATCCAACACATGCTCGTTCGCAAGCCGGATGTTGTCCATCATGGCTGCCTTATTCTGATAATAGGAAAGCAAAGACACGAGCGTGACGGGAATAAGAATGAAAAAAATGAGCGACAATTGAATATTGCGGTAATGGGAGGAACGGTATCTCAATATCATGACCATCTCCCCTCGTCGTTCCATCCGATTTCGAATGTTTTCCCTTACAGTATACCATCACTTTTGCAGCAGCAAGAGTGTAAAACAGAGGAGGCAGGAATTTCCCGCCTCCTCTTTCATCTCCGAACATTTATTTCTTGTTCGCTTCAACAATCTTCTTGGCTTCGTCAGCCATCGTTTTCTGGACATCCTCGTATTTGGTATTATCCAGAAGGAATTTGGTAAAGCCGTTCTCCAGCACCTTCTTCAGTTCCTGATTGTAGGTAATGTCCGTTGGCTTGCTGGCTGTTTTAATCCGCTTGTCGAACGCGGTTGCAATCAGGGAGTCCAGGTCAACAAGGTTTGTCTTGTCGCCAACAATCTGCGTCATGATTGCCTTGCCGTCCGACTTCTTCCAGCCTGGCAGGTCGCCTAACAATCCGGCGCCTTCCGTCGTCATCCAGCGCATAAACGTGAATGCTTCGTCCTTATGCTTCGTCTTCGTCCCCATGCCGAGGTATGCTCCAGTAATTTGCGTATTGCCCAGCTCTGCGTCCTTCGACGAACGCGGCATTGGTGCAAACACCGTTTTGAAATCGTGAGGGAATCGTTTCTCGTCCTTCGCAACGTTGATTGCGTAGCTGCCAACGGCCGCCATGCTGGCCTTACCGCTGTAGAATTGCTGCAGGATATGATACTTGGCAGCAAGCACATCTGCGAAAGGCTCTACCGACTTATCGTCTTTCTCCATTGCACGACGTAACTCAAAGAAATACTTGAAAGACGGGTGCTCGAAATTCGGTGTCAAGTCAGGCTTCAATTGAGGATGTGACAACTCGGAGTACGCAATCATATTGGCATGCTCGCCAAGGTTATGGAAATACGCACCGTACCTCTTGTCCTTCCCTTCTCCCTTGGTCAGCTTCTTTGCATAATCCCGGAAGTCGTCCCACGTCCAGCCCATCTGTGGAATGGGCAGCTTGGCTTCTTCCAGATGCTTCTGATTCAGAATCACAAACCACTGCTGAGCGGTTAGCATCATGCCGTATACATTGCCGTTAAAGGTCGGACTCGTCAAATACTCTTCCTCCGGCTTTAGCTTTGCTTTCTCGAAGTATTTGTTCAAGGGCTCAAACACACCGCGGCCAGCACGCTCCATCAGCAAATCCGGATTGGCAAAGTGAACAACGTCAACCGCTTCCCCAGCCGCCATCATTACATCCAGCTTCTTCATAAATTCACGCGCGTCTGAGTTTTGAACCAGCGACACATACTCCACTTGAATCGCCGGGTGCTTCTTATTGAACGCCTCAACAGCAATTTTCGTAGGCTCGGCAGGATCATCCTTCTTGAACGTGTAAAATTTAACCTTGACTGGTTCTTGAGATGTTTGTGCCGCAGGCGCATTCCCCTTCGTCTGCTCTGGTGCTGCCTGCTGCCCTCCGCAAGCCGCCAATGAAAGCGCCATCACGGATGCCATTGATACCGACAACCATTTGTTCATGTTCCAATCTCCCCTTAGTATGCATGTTTGAGTACAATTTCATTATAGTACATCGGAAACCGCAGGTACGTGTAGGGTTTTGCGGTTCCGATGTGCATTATTTTGACTAACCCTTTACTCCTCCAAGAGCGATCCCCTTAATGACATGCTTCTGAAGCAGCAGGAACACGAGCAGCAGCGGGATAACCGCCGAAAGCGACGCCATCATGAGCACTGCAATATTGGTTACATATTCTTCCTGGAAGAACTGGATGCCAAGCGGAATCGGAAACTTTTCTTTCGAATACAGGAAGATCAGCGGATTCTGATAATCATTCCACACCCAAATAAATTTGATGATGCCAACTGTAGCAAGTATGGGCTTGGACAATGGTACAATAATGCTCCAGTAGATTTTAAAATAACCTGCTCCGTCCATCTCGGCCGCTTCCATCAGCTCTTTGTGAATACCCAGCATAAACTGCCGAATCAGGAAGGTAAAGTAAATCGAGAACATGGCCATAATAATAAGCGCTGCATGAGTGTTGTATAATCCGAGCCACTTCATCAAAATATAACGAGGTACGAGGGTTGCCTGTTCGGGAATTATCATGAAGGACATGAGCATGGCGAACAGGATATTCTTGCCGGGAAACGACAGCTTTGCGAACGCATAGCCAGCCATGGAAGAGAACAGCAGCGTGGCTGCCGTACTGATTAACGCAAGCTTGATCGAATTCATGTAGAATAGGTAAAATGGAACTTTGCCCATCCAGACTTGTTGAAAATTATCAACAAAGTTCCAAGTCTTGGGGATCCATTCAATCGGGAACGTCCATACATCCTTCTCAATCTTGGATGCGGCCGACATCATCCAAAGCAGCGGCATGAAAAACAATATAGAACCGAAACCGAGCAACACCGTAAATAGCCATTTGATCCAATCCGTTTTTTTTGTCACTTCATAGCACTCCTTTCTTCTAATAATGTACTTTGCGGCTCTGTACGATCCAGGTAATTGACGTTACCGCAGCGATAATCAGGAATAACACCCACGACATCGCCGATGCGTAGCCCATCCGGAAGTTCAGAAAGCCCTCTTCATAGATTTGATACACAAGCACTGTACTTGCATTGTTCGGCCCGCCATTGGTCAAAAACTTGATCAGGTCAAATACTTTAAACGATGCAATGACACTGGTGATAGTCAGGAAAAACGTTGTCGGTCCAAGCAGGGGAATCGTTATTCTCCAGAATTGCTGCATGCCGGTTGCACCGTCAATGCCGGCCGCTTCATACAGCTCATCGGGAATGTTGCTCAGTCCTGCGATATAAATAATGATTTTGTAGCCAATGTGCTGCCATACGTAAATAATCATAATCGCCACAAGCGCGAAGGTAGTATCGACAAGCCACTTGGGAGGGTTATCGAACCCGAGCTGGAGCAGATATTGGTTGATCGGCCCCTTGGATGGATGAAACAGTGCTGCCCAAACCGCCGCAATCGCTACTGTAGAGCAGATGTAAGGAATGAAGAAAGCAACCTTGAAGTATTCCTTCGCATGTACCTTCGTATGAATGATGACGGACAACAGCATAGATATGAATATGCTGACAGGAACCGTCGCGACCGAGAAAAATATATTGTTGTAAAGTGCTTTTAGAAACAGCTTGTCCTGAAACATGTGTATGAAGTTATCCAATCCGATAAACTTGATCGCCCCCAGCCCGCCGACCAGGTTCCACTCTGTAAAGCTAAGATAAAGCGAGAACGCGAGAGGAAATATGGCGAGCAGAAAAATGCCGATTACTTCCGGAGCTACCAGGATGAGCCCAGCGAACGACTCGCGTCTTTTTTTGGTCCAAAATGTTGTCTGAGGCTTACTCACGTTCGGTTTCCCCTCTGCTTGCGGATTCATGCCGTTCACTCCTGTCTAATGTTATTGTCGCCTGGCTTCCATAAGTAAACTCCTTGCTTTTCCATCTCTTGGTGAAGCTCATCAACGGGAACCTCCCGAAGCGCGCAGCTTTTGCGAATTGCGATAGCAGCAGCGGCGCCTGCCGCCTGTCCCATCGCATAGCAGGTGGGCTGAACACGCATCGAGGACATGGCGACGTGCGTAGCGGATATTGCACGTCCTGCAACAAGCAGTCCGTCAACTCCCTGAGGCAGCATACAGCGATAAGGGATATCATAACCGTCTACATGACGCTCATCTGTGACCTTCGCACCGTCCGGACTATGAATATCAATCTCGTAATTCGTCTGCGCGACGACATCAGGAAACCGGCTGCCCTGAGTCAAATCTTGTTCGGTAAGCGTATATTCACCCTGGATTTGATTCGTCTCCCGTACACCGATCTGCGGTGCCACGTGAGTAAGCGCGTAAGTTTCAAACCCATTGCGCTGCAAATAGTGCACAACCGAAAACACTTGCTTCAAGCCTTCCTTCTCCGCCGCGCTCACTTCATCAATGTCCGCTCCGTTGCCCTTCACTCTCGTCATGTTGACAAGCAGCGTTCCGTCGCCCATCCGTTCCCAGTGTAAATGCCTCCCTTGAGGCAAATCTTCTACACGATCGTAACGGGTGCAGCCTTCAGGCAGATAAGGGGCAACGGGCTTGCCGGTATTCTGCATCATAAACATGAGCGTCATAGGCTGAGTCATGCCGTCCGCTTCCCGCCCCCTGGTGAAGGAAGCCCCCGCATCGATTGCAGCCCGGCCGTCACCTGTGCAATCGATCACGACTGCAGCCTCAACAGCCCGGAGACCTTCGCGTGTATTGAAAATCGCTCCGGTAACCCTTCCATTCTCCTTAAGAGCAGCCGCAAAGCTGCTGTGGAACGCAACCTTGACCTTCTCCTTCTCCATCTTCATATTCAAGTAGTGCCGGAACAAGAATGGATTAAACTGGGGATTGATTTTCAGGTCGCCGTCCTGTGGCAAATAGTGTGGCAGAAATTCGGAGATAAGCTCCCGATAGATGCCCGTGCAATTGCCCACCCTCATAAAGATGCTGACATTGCCAAGCGTACCCATACCGCCCAGCTGGGCGGAATGCTCCATGAGCAGCGTTCTTAGCCCGCATCTGGCTGCAGAGATCGCTGCCGCTGTTCCAGCAGGACCTCCGCCGATCACCAGAACATCCGTTGTGGCGTATAAGGGCACATCGCGAACCATCCTGATCTCCTTGCTCATCGTATCAACTCCTCAGCGCATCATGCATATATGGTGTGCATTCATTATATCGCCGAAGTCACGGAAATGCCGTCTACGATTTCCACCTTGACATGTGCAAAATTTTTACCTGCTGTCAACCTACGCTTCCTCACCTGTAAGCTCTTACTTCATAGATCCCTGCGAATGGAGCACCCCATGTAGCTTTGATGATGATTCGAATCTGATCCGTGCAGATCTCAGGGAAGGTGTGAACACGAAGGCGGTGGTAGTTCTCCTCGATAGAGGCCAGGGTGACCCACTCTTGATCAACCAATGCCTCAATCGTGTAATCCTTGACGCAATTCGGCATCGCACGGAACGAATAAGGAACCCAGAGATTACGCAAATCCCGGTCCAGATCGGTATCAAAGGCAAGCTGAATACTGCTTATAGTCTGCCTTCGGTTCCAGGACAGCTCCAGCCATTCGGGCTCGCTGAAATCCGTCACGTCCGACACCCACAGATTCGGCTGACGAAACGGCCGACTGTATCCGTTAACGGCCTGCTCCGGTCCGTAAGCTTGTTGCTTCGGTTCAAGCCTCATGCACGGGGAGCCCCATGTTTCAATTCTTCTCCATTCGGAATATTCGTTTGTTTTCTCGCATGAATTAGGTCCCAGGAAGCGGAAGCCGGGAAGTTTGTATGTGTTTCGGTACAAGCGCAGCCCCTCGCCCTTCACATGCAGGAAATGCCAGTCCAGATTCGCATTCCCGATTCCAATGGGTATGGACATCCATTGACGTTCTCCATGGGTACCTATAAAGAATTCCCACTCCTTCAGACAACGGGTCGGGAAATAGTTGCCCTTGCCGTCTGATGCCCACAGAGCGGCGGAAAGCTTCCCTTCGCCTTCCAGAAGCAGCTCGATCTTCTCCAGCGCTCCAGTCGTCAGCGGGAACTTCAGCATGTAACCATTACCGCTTACATCAACCTCAACAGCTTCCTCCAGCGGCTCGATGCTGCTGTTGTGGACGCTTCTGGCTCTCAGCGTTGCACCGAGGGCCAAATCAGCCGGATCTTCATTACTGATGCCCGGAATGTAATGATCCTTCCTTAATAAGCCTTGCTGGATGCTCTTGATATGAGAGGCTGTCAAATCCCGAGGGTCCGATCCAGCCTTCAGACACTTGGCGACAGCCTCCGCCACAGCTTCCCCCATCTGGGCTCCTGTCAGCATGACGCGTGTGGAGCACATGGCAATATGGGTGACGCTTATATTCCGTCCGGCGAAGAATAGGTTGGGAACATTCACAGCGTATAAGCTGCGAAGCGGGATCGGATAGATTCCCGGTATATGAAAGTGGAAGGAAGGCTCGGAGTCTTGGTCCCAGAAACCTTTCGCAGGGTGGTGATCCAAATTCCAACCTCCGAAGGCTACCGAGTCGTCAAACGAATGCTGCGTGAGAATATCCTGCTCCGTCAAAATATGGGGTCCGATCAATCTGCGGGACTCCCGCTTGCCCGGAAGAACTCCTACCCATTCCAATTCCAGGTTTCGGGTTTCACCGGCATGATCCGGCGCATTTTTCAAATGATCCCACATGCCGTATACAATCTTACACAGCTCGTTCCGGACTTCTTCATTATCGTGGATGGTGTCCTTCATTCCTCCCCATTCCATCCACCAAAAATAGATGCCGGCCTGTTTATGACTATGCGAGCGGTGCATGAGCTGTTCCTCCGTAAAACAATGCGCCCACTCCGGGCGTTTATAATAGATGGGATGTCCCGTGTCTTTGGCGAGGAACATGATCGTTCCGCCCATCGTATACGGCTCGTAATGCTTCGGTGCCAAGCGCTCCCCATACTCGGAAGCGGCCTCGCGGCCGCGGGCGTATGGAACTCCCGCCAAAAAACCGATCGTTCCGTCTCCAGTCGTATCGGCGAAATAAGGAGCACGGAAGGTGGTCCAGGTCTCTGACGCCAGAGTAAACCCTTTCACAGATTCGATCCGCTCCCCGTTCTTCGTCACTTCCGTTACAACGGTATTCAAGTAAAGATCCAGAAGAGGTTCAGCCATTGCTGCATTGGTTAAAATCAAGTTCCACGGCTCGGCGTTACCGTCCGGATTCCAATACAAATTCTCCAGCTTCATCTCTTCCATGAGACCGGTTTCCCGGTAATAGCCGTTGTTGGCATTCCCGTCGGCTCCATGAAGCCATACCCGAATTTCCTTGCTTGCATTCCCGCCCAATACAGGGCGGTTCTGAACGAGCGCTGTGCGGACTCCTGAACGCGCCGCCGTTACAGCAGCGGCGAAACCGGCCATACCTCCACCGACAACGACAAAATCATACTGCTTATCTTGATAGCGAAATGTTCGTTCCATCTTCGTACAAACCCCCAATCATCAGTATGTCTCCAGTATGAACCGACTGAATCCCGAAAGTAAGACGAGAAAACCGCCTTAACAAGCACAAAACGATTACTCCATGGTCGATGCGCTGTCAAACGCACGAAGAGGCTGACCTGCAGGTTTGCAGGCCAGCCTCTTCCTCTTGCGTCCAGTCCAGTCCAGTCCAAGCTAAATTACATGATCCTCAATACCTGGCTTCTACATCATCGAAATAAGCCGTTCCGCTTCCAACAGAACCCCTTAACCCAATCTGACCCTGACTATGGGCATTATCCGTTACCGAAATTCGCTCGGTTCCGTTCAAGTATCCCTTAATCGAAGACCCATTCAGCTCAAGCTTGATCGTATACCACGTATTGTCATTTAATGTGACTGCATAGCTCCCTATTTTCGCCCAGCTTCCGTTCACATTCTTCCACAAGTCAAGCGCGCTGTTCGTTATCTCTAAATTGTAGAAATTTTGACT
>JBEPYM010000078.1:0-507 GCA_041641375.1 Paenibacillus sp. | reverse complement strand
ATTTTGACGGTCTTGATATCGTGCCAGCACAGCAGGGATTCGGGAGGATTTCTTTACCTTCGCCTGCATCGTGTAATCTCTCCAGGTTGATTGCCCTGATACAGAGATGCTGCCCTGCTGGGTAGCCGCATATTCCCCATTCGTCACAGACCATGTGCCCCTGACTCTGGTCCATCCGTTATCATTGCCATCGTCAAAAGAATCAGTTAGCACATTCTCCGAAGGCGGAGGGCTTCCATCCTCAGGTGTAAGCACCAATAGGCTGACCGCATTTTTCTCCAGAAAGAATGTCCTGCTTAACGACGAGCTGGCAGATACTACAACATCCTCCACCTTCTCCAATCCGGCATTCCCGATGTTGTACAAATAATTGCTATGGGTAGAGTCGATGAGATACCTCTGCATTCGCACCGAACGATTCGCAAGCTCAGTCGGCAAATTGTTTATGTCCAGAGTGACGCTGTATTCCTCTGCCGCCGGATTCGTTGCAGTACGGGTATACTGATA
>JBEPYM010000077.1:0-14534 GCA_041641375.1 Paenibacillus sp. | reverse complement strand
GATCTCGTCAAGGATACAGGAAGCTCTTCATCTTTGTGGGAGCGCGGCATCGTACGGAATGTCTTCTTCCGGGGACGCAGCTGGCAGGTGGATGTGGAGATCGAAGGCGGCGTGCTGACTGCGTTTCACCCGCTTGAAGCGGAGACGCTAAAGCCGGGCGACCCGATCCGTGTCTTTGTACATCGGCTTTATAGCTTTCAGCAAGGCGAATGCCACGTGCTCGAGCATGAGGAGAAGGATCGCAAAACCGAGTATGCAATTTGAATGATCTGTTTGTCGAGGAGCTCCTGCCGCCGTGCGTCATGCATTGCGGTTTCGGGGCTCTCGTGTATGATTGCAGGATTTTTGTCGAAATAAGACTTTCTCTCCATGGACAATCGCCGAACATCTCGTGATATAATGTTTCTTACAAAAGGAGAGGAGGTGAACCCAATGAGCGAGCAATTGTTGAGAGAGATTTTGTCCGAGGTACGGACGATCAAGTCCGATGTGGCTGAGCTCAAGTCCGATGTGGCCGTGCTCAAGTCCGATGTGGCCATGCTCAAGTCCGATGTAGCCATGCTCAAGTCCGATGTAGCCATGCTAAAAATTGGACAAGCCGAGCTGAAGGAAATAACAACAGCACTTCGCCATGCCCAAGAAGTAACGAATGCCAAATTAGACGCATTGACCAAGGACGTGCGACAGCTTGAAGGCACAGTCGAATCCATGCGCAAAGACATGACGGATTGGAAAACAGTCAAATATTCAGTCGATGTATTGAATCGCCGCCAGCTTCGAATCGAGGCGGAATTCGAACAATTGAGAACCTGAGTCCAAAAGTAACAACCCATCGCCATATCAAGTGCAGGTAACGAAGCGGTATAAGCAGAAGCACTGCTGCATGCTTCCTGATGCGCTTCCTACACATTTTCCACACTAGAACAATACCCGACGGTGCCCTTGGAATTTCGATCAGAATCCCTGAATATAGAACCCACCCCGACTACCAACAGAACTCAAACGGCAGCCCCTAGTTACTATCACTACAATTCAATCAGCCGATGCCGTACCTCGACTTCAATATGTGGAGATGGTGCTCCGTATGACCATATACCATATAAGCAAGACCTCTCGCCGATATGGATTTCCCGTTAGCCTTCCCAGACCTCAGCCATGCCTGCTCAGGAATCCCGCGAATGAGCATGACTGTGGAGGACCGTATCGCCGATAGCTCTTCCAGTAGCTCAGCAAGGGGACGGCTGTCAAAGTCTGCAACGGACGCATAAGCTTCTTCGTCGAAGCCGGGCAGCATTTGCTGCTCGCCTCGTGCAATGCAAAGAAGCCGGTAGGTAAGCACCCTCTCGGCATCAGCCAAGTGACCGACCACCTGCTTAACGCTCCACTTCCCCTCCGCATATCGATAAGATTCAAGTCCAGCCTCAAGCCCGCCGAGTAGTCCGTTTATTCGCACCTCCTGCTGACGAAAGTGCTCAATCAGATTGCCATTCGCAGGAACCAAAGCCATATACCCTTCCAATACAGACGAATACTCGTCATTCCCCGGCTTTCTTAACATCGGTCCAAACTCCCTTCCCTCACTTGTATCGGATCGGGTCACGCATCCCCGCTTCCGCGAATCCCTTAAGACGAAGCCTGCAGCTGTCGCATTCCCCGCATGCCGCCTCGCCCCCGACATAACACGAGGTCGTTAACTCATACGGTACACCCATTCGCATTCCTTCCCGGATAATGTCAGCCTTCGTAAGCTGGATAAGCGGCGTCATGACGCGAAATTTTATACCGGATACCCCTGCTTTCGTGCCAAGTGTCGCCGCCCTCTCGAACGCCTCGATAAAGGCGGGTCGGCAATCCGGATAGCCGCTGTAATCGAGTGCGTTTACTCCGATATAAATCGCGTCGGCGCCGCTCGTTTCGGCATAGGAAGCCGCGATCGATAGGAACAGTAAATTGCGAGCCGGAACATAGGTAACCGGAATATCGTCCTCCGCACCTTCCACGCCGACAGGCACCGCAATCGAATCATCCGTCAACGCGCTGCCTCCGAATTCGCGCAGAAACGAAAGAGGCACCACCTTATGCTGTCTCTCTACCCCATAATATGCGGCAACCTGTCTCGCATTCTGGATTTCGATCCGATGCCGCTGTCCGTAATCGAATGTAATCGGGTAGAGCTCATAACCCGCTTCTTTGGCGTAGCCCATACACGTCGCACTGTCCAGCCCGCCGCTCAAAATAACAACCGCTTTTTTCACCCTAACATCCACCCTTATCGCTGCTTATCGACTACCTGCCCAGCCTGCTTATACCCCGCGCGCCGCAGGATCCCAAATTACCTTATGGAGCTGCATATTGAGCTTAACCCCGTACAGGCCGCGCTGCAGCATAAGCCTGACCAGCTTCTCCGGAGGCATCGTCTCCCACACCGGGCTGAAGAGCGGCAGCGCCTTCGTTTCATATTGCTCCAACACCTCAACGGCCCTCTCGAAATCCCGTTCGCTGCCGATGACAAATTTCAGCTCGTCCACCGGGCGAAGCAGCTCCAGATTGGAAAGCACCATTCGAGCCTCTTCCCCGGAATCCGGAAGCTTATAGTCCAATATATAACGAACCTTCGGCGACAGAAGTCCGTTCAGGAACGGTCTGAGATCAATCGCGCCATTCGTTTCCACATGCAGATCAACGAGCTGCGGCAGGCCGTCCAGCAGAGCTTGCATCAGCTCCATCGACCGCTCTCCGTATAACAGCGGCTCCCCGCCGGTCAAACAGAGATGCGTGGAATGAAAAGCGCTCGCCCGACGCACAATCTCGGGAATTGCCACCAACTCCGACGCCTCTTCCGGCGGGTACGAGTATTTGGTATCGCACCAGATACAGCGCAAATTACAGCCAAACAGCCGTACAAATATGGTTGGAAACCCTGCTTTCGTCCCCTCGCCTTCCACCGTTTCGAAAATTTCGACCATCGGCAGACGTGTTTCATTCATCGTGTACGACCACCATTCACTTCTTCGACATGTAGCCCTTATTATAGCATGCGCCGTTTCGTTCCCACAACGAATGAGACAGGAGCAGGCGGGGTGCGCATATCGGTGGAGAATGTGAATAAGATTTTGCGCACACAACAATAAAAGGCGCCGTGAGCGTAAATGATAGCCGCTCTCCCGGCGCCTGCTTGTTTAGTGTATGGTGTCCATCTCGTACAATAGCTCGTCCATCGGTCGGTTGTTGCACATCACCGTAAGATTGAACGTATCGTAATCCCGCTCCTTGTCGACCTCTTGCATCAGCAGAGCCGCAATCGTGTCCCGATCCTCGGTTACGGCGCGGTCGCGAAAATCGACAAAGCCGGTTACGCTGCGAGTTGCAATATCGACGGTTGCCGTACCTACCGGCAGCCCTCCGTGCGTCTGCTCATAGATTTCATACGTCAGTGTATCGCCGTCATCTCTGACAAGGATGACGGAATATTCTTCCTCGCCCCCGGCGAACACATCTTCCTCCTCCGACAGTGCGCCGAGCGAAAATTCCTGCTCGTCCTCAAGCAAATCCTCATGAGTCAGCTCGATCGTTTCCAGCGTTTCTCCTTCGAACGTAATGCGGAACTGGAACGTATCGACTTCGTTGTCGTTAAAGTCCGAAACAAGCAAGTCGGCTACCGCTTCAATCTCATCCTCGGCCGGTTCGACCATAAAGCTGATTTCGCCGAAAACATCCGCACCTTCCAGCCGCAGGAAAGCTTCAGCGATCCATTCTTTGCTTTCACCGTATACATGGTACTCGATCCGATTGCGGCTTTCACCTACAATCACGAGCTCATACCGCTGCATACGCTGTTCGTCTTCCATGTCCCCCATCGTCAGCTCGTCGCCAGGCTCCTCATACCCTTCATCCAAATCCTCGTTGTCCGTCCAGATCGGATTCTCAGCTTCCAGCTCCCGGGAAGTAGCAATCACGTGATGATATCGTCCGTATGTGACAAGGACATCGCAGTCGACCGCTTCCACCGCATCGACCATCGATTGTACATACTCCTGCACGTGCCGAATGACTCGATCCTTTTTGCCGTTCGACAGCTGATCTTTATCCAGCTGGACAGAGCCGCAGATTCGATCGCCTTCCCGATAAACCAACGTCATGCTCCCTACGAAACGGCCTTCACATACGATATCATTGACTTCGCCGCCTGCCGTCCTCAGGTCTGGCCTAACTACGATGGAACTCATGCAAACTCCCTCCAGTACTAGAAATGGGCATTCACATAGTAGATTGCCCACCTGAGGGAATTCTCATGCGTTCGTCGGCATTTGAAAGCCGAGCTCCAACAATGCGTGATAGACACCCTCTTCATTGTTGGAGCAAGTTACCCGGTCCGCAGCAAGCCTGACATCTTCAGGAGAATTGCTCATCGCCACTCCGACGCCCGCATATTGCAGCATATCCAGATCATTATAATAGTTGCCCATCGCAACAACGCGGCTCGCAGCAACTCCCCACCGATCACACAACCGCCGCAGCGCTTTGCCCTTCGATACGCCTGCACGCATCACATCGTTGAAAGAAACGCCGCTGCGTATGTAAGCAAATCCGTCTTCCCCGTTGCCCCAATCCTTTTCGACTTGATCCATTTGGGCCTCCGGACCGAACACAGTAAACTTGACGAGCGGCTCCTGCAGCTCCTCGATTCGGGACAGCAATCGCGGCTGCACCAAATAAGATTCGTACATCTCGAGAAGCTCGGGGGTTAATTGCTCGACATAGAGGTCGAACACCGTGCACACGTCAAAATGAACCCCAAACTTGCGGCAGTACGAAATCTGCTCACGGATATCGGCGAGGGCGAACGTATCGGCATGAAGCACCGAACGGTCTGTCGAATCAATCACGGTTGCACCGTTGTTGGATACGATGACGCCATGGATGCCAAGCTCATGTAGTACAGGAAGGGTGCTTTCCGGTCCGCGCCCCGTACAAAGCGCTACCTTCACACCGCATTTCCACGCATGATTCAGAATGAGTCGTGTCCGCTCCGAAATCGCATGATTGTCATCCAGAAGCGTACCGTCTACATCAAGCGCGATGACATCATATTCGAGCTTCGTTGTGTTCAAGCTGCTCACCTCCATCGCCTTCCCCTTTCAGCTGTTCAAGCTCAGCATCGGTAAGCTCCCGATATTCCCCTAGCGGCAAGGCAGGGTCCAGGATGAGAGAGCCCATCGTCAATCGTTTCAAATAAACGACCCGCTTGCCGACCGCTTCGAACATCCGCTTTACCTGATGAAATTTGCCCTCCATAATGGTCAGCTCAATGCTTGAGCGACCACCTGCCGCACGTAGGATGCGCAGCTCCGCAGGCATCGTTACGTACCCGTCGTCAAGTGTTACCCCGGAACGAAAAGCTACTATGTCCGACTCTCCAGCTTCCCCATCGATATCTGCGTAGTAGGTTTTGGGTACATGCTTGCGCGGACTGAGCAAGCGGTGGGCAAGCTGGCCGTCGTTCGTAAGCAGCAGCAGACCCTCGGTATCCTTGTCGAGCCTTCCCACCGGGAACGGTTCAAACAGTCTCCATTCTCGCGGCAGCAGATCGATTACGGTGCGGTCGCGATGATCTTCCGTTGCGGAGACAACGCCCGGCGGTTTGTTCAGCATCAAATACACAAACGCACGGTATTGGATGTGCTCGCCGTTCACCTCAATTTTGCTGGTATACGGATCAACCTGCATTCCGCTGTCCTTGACCGCAGCACCGTTCACCGTTACAGCTCCCGACTTGACGAGCTTCTTCAGCTCGCTGCGGGTGCCTATCCCCATATGCGCCAAAATTTTGTCCAAACGTTCCGTTCGCTTCATGTAAGCCGGAACCCCCTCTCCTAAGACAGCCAGCGCCAGCCGGGCGGATAATCATTCTTCAGCACAGTGCCGTCATAACGCCCCCAACCTAGCGGGTAGCCCTCTATGCACACGAGCGTAAATCCCTTGGTTTTGTGTCCTTGTTTGACGAGAACCCGGGATTCTTCCATCGAGAGCGTCTCGCCTTTGAGATAGCGAAAGGTTTCGGAATGCTCTCCTTCGAGTGACAGCTCGACGCGGCGCGCCGCCTCGTGAGGCAAAGCTGCCATAGCTAGCGCCTGTGACGGCTCGAACCGGTGGAGCGATTTGACAATTCCAAGGTATAAGCCCGCTCTAGTAACCGTTATGCCGTGGAACGCAGGCAGATTCGGTGGACTCGCATAGGCATGAGTACCGCGCAGGATAAGTTCATAAGCCGGGGGAAGCGTAAAGCCATGCTCGTCCAGAAACGTGCTCACCAGTGCAAGCTCTTGCTTACCTGCGACGGCCTTCGGCTGCGGTATCTTTGCACGCAGGCTCTGACGCGCGGCTTCCGTCACTTCCACCGATGCGGGAAGCGCCGTTTCGGGCAACCGTTCGAGCACCGCGGCGAAATGACCTTCGCCCTTCACCTTGTGCGGCCATAGCCGTACGGTGCCGGCTAGCTCATCTGGAGCACCGCACCATTCAGGGCGCCCGGGCGACAGTCCGGGACCGCTTACTGCCACGAGCTGAAAATTCGGATATTCGTTCAGGAACGCCGCAATCTGCGCTTCGTTCTCTTCCGGAGCGAAGGTGCAGGTGGAGTAAACGATCCGCCCTCCTGGCTTCAGCAGCGCGGCGACTTGCCTAAGGATGTCCTTCTGCATGACAGAGTAGCGCGCAATAGAATGGCAATCCCATCCCTTGCTCATATTGTCGTCCTTGCGGAACATGCCTTCACCCGAACAGGGAGCGTCGATCAAGATGCGGTCGAAGAAGGCGCCGAACGATTCCGCCAGCTTATCGGGCGCAGCATTCGTTACGACGGCGTTGCGGATGCCGGCAATCTCGATGTTTTTGACGAGCGGCTTAACCCGTTCAGCGCTTATATCGTTGGAGACGAGCAGTCCCTCATGCTGAAGCTTTCCTGCGATATGTGCAGATTTGCCGCCGGGCGCTGCGCACACGTCCAGCACGCGATGACCGGGGCGCACGTCGAGCAGCTCCACAGGAGCCATGGCGCTCGGCTCCTGGATATAATAAAGTCCCGCTTGATAATAGGGATGTTTTGCCGGCCGTTCGCCCTCTTCATAATAAAATCCGGAAGGACACCAGGGAATCGGTTCGAGGTGAAGGGGCATCCGGTTAGCCAGCAGCAACGGCTGCGTCTTCAGAAGGTTGACCCGCAAGCCGTAAGCCCTCGGCTCGTCATAGGATGCCAGGAATGCTTCATATTCGGAGCCGAGCAGCGCTTCCATTCTCTCAGCAAACAGCTCGGGGATTCGTGGCGCCATAGAGCACCCCTTTTCTTGGGAAAGTTCGTAGCTTGCCTCAGGTTATGATATAATAGTTTCGCTGTACATTGCTAGAGTTTGCATTTATTTTTGTGACGGGACAGGAGGATGTTCCTTGTGAGAAAGAAGAAAAGCGGTCCAGTGCTTATTTTTATCGGCGTATTGGTCGTGCTGATCGGCGCATTGGTGGCGTTGAATCGAGCCGACGTCAACAGCGTCTACGCGAAGCCGACGAGCAAGATGAATCCAGAGACGGTCAAGCTGCTGAACGACCCGAATTATGATCAAATTATAGTCCCGGACCAGCTGAAGAAGAAGCTCGAAGCGAAAGAGTCCGGATTTGTGTATTTTTTTGCCGCTACATGTCCACATTGCCGCCAGACGACCCCAGTGCTGAATCCGATGGCCAAGGAGCTTGGCATCGCGCTGCCCAAGTTTAACCTGGACGAATTTGCAGAAGGCTGGAGAACATACAACATCAAGTATACCCCGACTCTCGTGTACTTTAAAGACGGCAAAGAGCTCGAACGGCTGGAAGGCGGCTACGGCGAGAACGGAGCCGGTCATTCGAAGGATGCCATCAAGCAATTCCTTGAGAAGCATAAGGGGAAATAACGATGCGTACCTGGTGCAAAATGGCTGTGATAGGCGGTATGGCGGTTACTGTAGCGATAAGCGCAGCAGGGTGTTCGGGGCTCGGCCTCGGTGCAGGAGGACATTCGGCGCATCATCACGAAGCGGAGAAATACGAGAAGACGCGTTCGCCTGACATCCTGCCGAAGTTTCTTGCTGTGTATACGGATAGCACCGCCGCGCTGTATGCCGAAGTCGACAAGCATGCGGATTATATGAAAGGCATCCCGTGCTTCTGCGGCTGTATGGATTATACCGATCCGCACGAATCGCTGTATCGCTGCTTCGTCAAATCGAAAACCGCTGATACGGTCGAATGGACGAACCACGGCGCAACGTGCGGCGTATGCTTAATGGAACTGAAGGATATTGTCGAAGGCGTCAAGCTGGGCAAGTCGAAGGAACAGCTGAAGCTTGAGATCGAGAAGAAATATAAACCTGCATCCTAAGATGCAGGCGTACCCCCTGATTTCCAATCAGGGGGTGTTTTGGATTTATTGAAATAGCTCTCTTATGTCGACATGCAGCCCTTCAAAAATGATCGATTTCGCAAAATGATCCGCTCCCAACTTGAAAACAACGTTGTTTGCCAGGTCTTGATTTTCCATAGCATACACGTTAACCAGTTCATTGATTGGGTCGATGATCCAGTATTCCTTGACTCCGCACCGCATATACAGATCCAGCTTTTTGACCATATCCTTGCTTCTGGTTGAAGGCGACAGCACTTCGATGACAAGAGCAGGAGTCCCCATATATTTATCCTTGTTATTTCGATTGTTTCTGTCGCAAATCACGATGATGTCCGGCTGTACGACGCAAATATTATCATCGCTCTTCTTCAATGTAATATCAAACGGGGAAGTAAGCGTTGTGCAGTTCATCCCCTTAAACCAATTATAAAAAATGACGTGCAGCTCATTCACAATATACTGATGTCTGAAGGTAGGAGATGCAAGGTTGAACACGACACCGTCAATCAATTCAAACCGTTGCTCAGAAGCTTCCGTCAACTCCAGAAATTCTTCATAAGTAACCCAATCCCCTCCTGCCCGATACTCAGCTGCGCTTTCCATGCACACATCCTGCGGCAGTTCATCACAAGGAACGATCTTCGCTACTGCTTTACCGTTCCTGGTCACGGTCACTACCTCATTCGCTTCTGCAAATTTCAGATATTTCCCAAAGTTATTCTGAACTTCCGTCGAGGTTGCTTCCATGTCATCGCCCCATTTTAGCTAATATTATATTTATATCATACATATAATTAGCTAATTTATCAAGCCGATAGTCCACTTTAGCTATTGCTCAATTAGCTACTCGCGCTCGAATAATGCCGCAGAGCGAATCGCCAGAACATTCGCGACAGCGTAAAGAAAACCGCCGCCAAGAGCAGACCGGCAGCCGCCTCGCCCCACCCGACCCGTCCGGCGAGCGCACCCGCGGGGTACGTTGTAATGAGCGCAACTGGAAACACGTAGGTCAGCAGGAGCCGGAGAAAACCGCGGTAGACCGTAACCGGGAATCGCGCCGTCTCAAACATGGAAGTAAACAGGAATGACAGATTGTCAACCTTCACCGCCCAGAACGAGAACGTCATCATCGCCATCCACAGTGAATAGACGATGACCATCGCCGAGCCGAGCAGCAAACCGAACAGCAGCCAGCCTTCCAGTCCCGGCCAAGTGCCGAGCCGTATCAAGGAATATCCGGCAATGCCGAGCCCGATCGCAATATCAGCCAGCCGCCAAAATACGAGATGCCGAAAGCTGACATAGAACTGGCTGTCCACCGGCTTCAGCAGAACGAAATCGAGCGTACCCTGGCGAATATGGCTGACAAGCCGCGACATATTGGGCTGAAGAAAGAATGCAATAAAGCCCTGCATCGACTGGAACAAGCCGAGCAGCACCAGAACCTCGAAGAAGCTCCATCCCCCGATTTCATTCGTTCGATAGAAAAACAATTGAACCGTCATGATCGAAATCAACGTCTGAAACAACGTCATGACCACATTCGCAGCAAAATTGGCCCGATATTCGACCTCTTCGACGAGGCATGCTCTAAAAAACTCCCGCAGCAGTGTCCCGTATTTGTACAAGCTGATACGCAAGCTGTCACCCCCCTACCGCTCCATACTGCTTCAGCCCGTTCCGCCAAATCAGTCGAAACAGCACCAGAAAGAACACAAACCAGCCCGCCTGCAGCGCGAAGAAAAACGCTACATCGTCCGGACGCCCGGCGAATCGGCCGGTCAGCAGATCCACTGGAAAACCGACCGTCATATAAAAAGGAAGCCACTTAACCCCTGATACGAACCATTCCGGAAACATCGACAGCGGCGCAATTCGTCCGGCGAGGAACAGGTGCACACCTTCATACATCAGGTACAAGGCTGACGCACGCTGCGTCCAGAACGCGAAGAGCCCGAACTCATAACCGATGAGAAACCGGATCGCCGCCGCGCCCAGGACGGCGAGGCCTGCAAGCGCTAGCTGCTCAATTCCCGCCTCCAGCCTGGCAAGCGGCCAAATTGCTGCGATAATCAGCCAAAGCGGCACCAGGATAAGCAGGGAAAACAGCTTAAACACCAGATTGTACGCGATGCTCCAATGAACCGGATGGAACGGACGCAGAAGCTTCGCCGAGAAGGAGCCTTCACGAATATCCCGCTCCAGCTCCCATACGTCCCACGAGGAGGTGAGTCGTCCGATCACCATGACGCCCAGGAAATAAACGACATAGTCGCCGGCTCCAAAGCCTTGAACCGCGCCGCTCTGCGAGATCGTCAGCCACACCGCAAGCGCAACGGCAGGCTGCATGACAGCGCCGACGATCCAGATCAAGCCTTCACTGCGGTAGGCAATCGTTTCGGACCAGGAGATGCTCAGCAGCTTGGCATATTTTCTACCAAAATGCACAGCTGCGTCCATCATGTGCGGACGCCTCCTTGCTCCGCTCGACCCGCGGCGGCGAAGGCGCGTGAAATAACGGACTCCATTGACGGCTCCTCTACGGTCAGATCGAGCACGCGCAGGCGTGACAGCAGCAGCGCCGACAGCGAGGAAACGCGCTCACGCGGCGTTTCGATGGCCACCTGATGGCCATCCACCTCCGCAAGTCGATCATCCGCTGCTAGCAGTGCAGCCAGCTCCTCTTCACGCGCCGGCTCGTCGAGCGTCAGCCTGATCCGCTTGGCCGGCGCATGGCGCTCGATCAGCTCCCCGATGGAGCCGTCATAGAGCAGCTTGCCGCCGCCGATCACCATAACGCGCTCGCAGAGAGCGCTGACATCCGCCATATAATGGCTCGTCAGCAGGATGGTCGCTCGCGTCGAGCGATTATATTCAGCGATGAATCGCCGCATCGCGTCCTGCATGTTTACATCGAGACCAATTGTCGGCTCATCGAGGAAAATAACGCTCGGTCGATGCAGCAGCGCAGCCGCCAGCTCGCACTTCATCCGTTCGCCCAGCGACAGCTGCCGCACCGGCTTCTTCATAATCGCGGACAGCTCCAGCAGGTCGTCGAGCTCACTGAGCGTCCTGCGGTACGATTCATCCGACAGCTCGTAAATCGCCTTGTTGACAAGAAACGATTCTGCCGCGGGCACATCCCACATCAGCTGGCTTTTCTGTCCCATCACAAGCGATACCGTCTTCTTGAACGCAGCCTTCTGCTCGAACGGTACGAAGCCGGCGACGCGGATGCGGCCGGCTGTCGGGTGCAGAAGTCCGGTGAGCAGCTTCATCGTCGTCGTTTTGCCGGCGCCGTTCGGACCCAGGAAGCCGACGATCTGCCCTTCCGGAATGGTAAAGCTGACATCATCCACCGCTTTGACCGTCGTAAACCTGCGATTGAACAAGCTTCGCATGGCAGCCGCAAAGCCGGGCTCCCTGACATGAACCTTGTAATGCTTGGCGATGCCGGCCGCTTCAATCATCATGAACGCCTCCATCCGCCGTATACGCTTCCACCGCGGCCTGCAGACCCGGGTCGACGATGTCGATCGTCAGATCGTAGAACTCGAAGGGCTCCTCTTCGATCCGCTCCAGCTTGCGTACATATAGGGCCGACTCTGCAACAAGCTGCTCAAGCCGAATGCCGAACGAGGCGCCGTCGACACCTTGGAGCTTACCGATTCCGGCGGAGAACAGCTTGATCGAACCCGATACATTGCCGTTCCGGTGATGATACAGGCCGACCGCTATTTGCAGCAGCCCCTGCCATCTGGCGTCGCGCCCCTCCTCCAGCCACAGCTCCTCCATGACCTCGTGACATTCGAAATAATCTCGCTCCACATTAAAATAATGCAAAAACGCTACATACAGCGGATCCCATTTTGCCATTCGATTACTCCAATTCCAAGTGTTCTTTCTTCGCCTTCGCAATAAGCGCCATAATCCGCTCCGACAGCCGCTTCAAGCCGACCAGATCGTCCCGTTCGGACAGCATCCGGAATTCCTCGTGAAACTGCACCGCTTCCTTGCTTTTATTATAAAAATACAGCTCCTGAATATCGTTCAGGATGATTGAAACAAGCGTCGACTTATCTTCAAAGAGCCGCTGCGCCTCCACAATTTCATTGCGGATGCTGGACATCTCTTCATCGAGACGGAATGCGGCGTCGGCTGCCTTTTTCAACCGTTCCCGCACCTTGTCCGGCAGCTCCTCCTTAAATTTATAATTGAGCGAATGCTCGATCGTCGCCCAAAAATTCATCGCCAGCGTACGGATCTGAATTTCCGCCAGCACCGGCTTCATCCCGAGCGCAGTCTGCACTGGGTATTCGACAATAATATGATAGCTCCGATAACCGCTTTCCTTCATATTGACGATATAATCCTTCTCGTAGACGATCTTCAGATCCTTGCGAAGCCGAATGAGCTCGATCATCCGCTCAATGTCTTCGACGAACTGGCACATGATGCGAATGCCGGCAATATCCTCAATGCCCTGCTCGATATTGTCCATCTCGACGCCAAGGCGCTTCGCTTTCTCGATAATGCTCGAAACCTTCTTGAGACGGCCGGTTACAAACTCGATCGGGGAATAGCCCTCGCGGATCTTCATCTCGGAGCGCATCGTCTTGAATTTTACCTTCAGCTCCTCGACCGTCTGCTCATAAGGCACGAAAAAAGTCCGCCAATCTCTGCCCTCCATCGGGATCGCCTCCATTATAATCGTATCGATTCTGGATGCTCGGCGCCCACCGCCTCGGAAATATGCGCGAAGCCGTCCCGCTTCAGCAGCTGGACCAATCCTTCCGCGAGTCTCCGGTTGATCCCCGGTCCCTCGTAGATCAGCGCCGTATATATCTCGACGAGGCTAGCCCCCGCCCGTATCTTTTCATATGCGTCCTCCGCCGTAAAAATGCCCCCGCAGCCGATAATCGGCAGTTTTCCTTCGGTGAGCCGGTACACACTGCGAATGATTTCGGTCGAACGGGAGGTGAGCGGCTTGCCGCTGAGCCCGCCCGCTTCCTTCTGATGCGGATGGGTCAGCCCGTCGCGGGACAGCGTCGTATTGGTCGCAATGATACCGCTGATGCCGGCGTTATCCTTGATAATCGCGGCGGTATGGCGAACCTCCTCGTCGGACAGGTCGGGCGCGATTTTGACCAGGACCGGCTTGGAGGACGCGTCTCCGCTGGCAGCTTGCTGCGCTGCCATCTCTTCTGTGACTGCAGCTAGCAAAAGACGCAGCTCATCGCCGTGCTGCAAATGGCGGAGTCCCGGCGTATTCGGCGATGAAATGTTGACAACGACGAAGGTGGCGTATCGATACAGCTTCCGGATGCACGTGCGATAGTCGTCTTCCGCCTGCTCGTTCGGCGTCGCCTTGTTTTTGCCGATATTGACGCCGACCGGAATCCGGTAGCTCCCCTGCAGCGGCTGCAGGCGTCCGGCCAACGCATCGGCCCCTTCGTTATTGAAGCCCATCCGGTTGATGAGCGCCGTATCTGCCGGCAGCCGGAACAAACGCGGCTTCTCGTTGCCCGCCTGACCAAGCGGCGTAACCGTGCCAACCTCCATAAAACCGAAGCCGCAGGCGGAGAACGCCGGCACGGCGATCCCGTTCTTATCGAGACCAGCCGCAAGGCCGATTGGATTCGGGAAGTCGATATTCCACAGCTTTACCGCAAGCTCCGGATAAGCAGGCACGCCGTACATCGAACGAAGCGCCGGAATAGCCCCCGGAATGACGGATGCACGCCCCAATTGATCGAGAAAGAGATGATGGGCCCGTTCCGGATCAAGCCGGAACGCGGCAGGTTTAATGAGTGCTTTATATAGCATGGAACGATAACCTCCGATGATGGTAAGCTTTCTCTAGTTTAGCGTTTCGGGAGGCAAAAGAAAAGCGAGCCTGCCAGATGCCGGTAAAAGCCGGCAGCTCGTTGCGGGATCGCATAAAAACGTTTACAATGGGAGATAACTCGTACAAAAGAAAGGTGATCCTTATGTCAGCAAAGCGCAAGCCGATGCCGACGATCGGCCGCAAGACGAAAGAAGAGCCGAACAAAGCCGCCATCATCACCGCGATATCGATCTTCGCGGGCCTCATCGTCGT
>JBEPYM010000076.1:0-14551 GCA_041641375.1 Paenibacillus sp. | reverse complement strand
CGGCAGCCGGCTTGACGAGCTGAGCCGCTTCCAGCGCCTTGGCTGCATAAGCGGCCGGAGCCTTGTATTTCATATGCTCCAGCAGCTGCTGACGGAACACGTGATGCTGGCCGAGCGACTGCAACGGCATGACGCGAACGGAATGCGTTTGCAAGGTTGCGCCGGACCACCCGGGACTTCCGTCTTCCGCAAGCATGTCGGCAAGAAGCGCCGAGGATTCCGCTCGAACGGTCGCGAGCTGATTCTCTTCACCCTTCCACGCAAACAAGCCGTACTCCCGCAGCTCGCGCACATATCCTGCAAGCACGGTGCGTGCGGCAGATTTCACCGCGAGCTCCAGCCTGTTCTGTGCGGTATACAGCCTGGACAACTCCACGAGAATGCCGAATGCGAGCAGCATCGCCGAGCATACGATCAGCACAAGGACGGATACAGAGCCCCGCTCATTCATGAGTGACCACCACCACGCCGTATTTTCTCAGCTCCGATGCCAATTTTGCGTTAGGCGCTGCCTGCGGTCCGCCGCTTTTCCGAAAAAAATGCCAGACGACTCCTCGCACTTCCCCTCTCTGCAAAAGCTCGGCATCCTTCAGCAGCTGTTCCTTCATATCGGAATTCCACGACTTGGGTCCGATATATACCTGGTGAGCGATGCCGTCGCGGTCGAGCGCATCGATCATCCGCCAGTCTCCGGTACGTACGGTTTTGCGTGTGGAATATACTCCCTTGACAATACCTCGCAAATATCGAAGCGCATCGGCATGCGAGGCGAACGACAAATGATCTTGAAGCGCGGATTCGACCGGACGAGTGTCACCTTCATCCGAAGGTTTCGGCTTCACTCGCTCTGCGTGGCTTTTTGCTTCAAATCTTGCCGCATAAACGCGAAGGCTGCCCAGAATCAAATCCGTATTGCGGATTAGCTCGGCAGGTTCGACGATTCCGACCTCAGCATAACCTTGCGCGGTACGCAACGTCTCCTGGAATGGTGCATATGCGGCGAATTGCGACGTAAAGACGGCCGCGGCTGTTCGGGACAGGAGTTTCCTTCGCATCTCTGTCGAAGCGGAGAAGGAAGGATCGGCAGCCGCCAGCGCTTGCCGCAGCTTGCGCTCCGGCAAAGAAGCCCCATTCCCCCCGCCTAATGAAGCTCCCCGCGTATAGTTAGCCGAAGCATCTTCCGTAAGCCGCCAATACAACGGATCGCGATTTACCCCGGACGAGGCGCCGGTGATCGGATTCCGCCCGCTGTCGTTCCACGCATAGGCCGTTCGTTCGGCCGTCGACAATGCAGCAGCAGCAGCCTGCATATGCCGCTGGCCGTACATGGCTGCAAATACGACAGACAGCATAATCAGCAGAACTGTAGGCATGACCAGCGCCGCTTCTACTGTATAGTAGCCTCGTTCGCAGCGAAACACCCCTGGCTGCCGCTTCCTCATCCGACGCTGGGAGGCTGGATGCTCGAAGGGTCCGTCCGATTCTGGTCCAGCTTGGTTTGGGCGTCGGTAAACAGCTCGTATACCCACTTCATCAGCCATTTGCGAAACGCTACCGCAATAATAATGATAATTGCGATAATCAACAGCATCTCCAGCGTACCGATGCCGCGCTCATCTCGTTTAAACTCATCCCATTCCCGATACATTCGGTTCAACAGCTCCTTGACCATCGTACATCCTCCCTTTATTTTCAGATCGATTACGGCTGCTGCAGCATTGTAAATGCCGGGTACGCCACAATTAGCATGACCGAAGCAAAAACGAGCAGCATCGGGAAAATCAATTTTATTGAAGCTTGTTCTCCAATTGTTCTTGCCGCCTGTTTACGCTTCTCCGTCAGCATTCGTCCCAGCTCAAGCAGCACGGATGCGGTGTGCTCGCCGCCGCGTCGGTAGTTGAAAAGAAGCGCCGTACTCAGCATAGCTGCTTCCTGCACGCCGCAGCGGCGGCTGAAGCGCTCCAGCTCGAGCGGGAAAGAGCCCTGTCTTTCGAGCGCATCCGTTAATCGGCTAAGCTCGAGATACAACGGATGCTTCGAACGGATCTGACGAGCGGATGCGGCCGTAATTCGGTGCAGCGCTTTAATCAGCGGGTCGCCGGCAACCATCAGCAAAGACAGCTGATTCAGAAAATCCGGCAATGCCATAACGATGCTCCGGCACCTCTGCACCGCACGCCGTTCAAGCTGCTTCAATCTCCAGACGGGCACGCCGACAACTGCAGCAGCCGCTGCCGCCGCAATAGCGCCGTCATCGCTTACTGCCGCACCAACCAAGAGCAATTGGATGGCCGCGAAGGTAAACGCTGCCGTATCGCGGAGCCAGACTCGCGATTTGCGTAGCAGCTCATCCGACTCCCCGAGCCGAGCCAAATGAAGGTGCACGCTTCCCATTAGCGGCATGAGATATTCGGATACGGGAGCGTAGTCGAGATAAAGCTCCAGAGGTCGTCCCAGCCCAGCAAGCATCCCCTCACCAGCTCCAGGTTCATTGCTCCCACGACGTCGCTGCTTTATCCATGCCGCTGCCCAGCATCCCAAAGCCGTTGCGACGAGCAACCAGCACACCGCGCTCATAGCCGTATGTTGGTGATCGTCGTCCCCGCCGCGTACGCGGCGGCGAGCAGGACGAACGCAATCAGCATAACGATCGCGCCGGCCGATGTATAAAGTGGCGCGATATAATCGGGAGAGGACGAGCGGAGAAACAGCAGCATAACGAGCGGTACGGCAAAAATAAGCTTCGACTCCAATTGTTTCTGCGCAATCATAACCTGGATCTCCTGCTCCAGCTCCAGCTTGTCGCCAATCGTGCGCGCCGTCATCCGAACCACGTCAACAAGATCGACACCGCTGCGTTTGCCGACCGCAAATATGCTTGCGAAGGTGCGAATTTCCTCAATTCCGGTTCGATCGGCAAAATCCATAAAAGCGCGTTCGATTGGCTCCCCGTGATCGGCGCGCCTTCGCATTTGTTCGAATTCAACGATCAAAATAATGTTGGCGTGTGGATACAGCAGTCTCAGATCGTCCGGCACTGCGCGAAATGCATTCTCGGCTGATTTGCCGGCGGCAAGCGACGACGTGATGGAGTATAACGCCTGCTTGAACTGCATCGCGATTTGCCGCTGAATATAATGGAGCCGCCAGGACCGGTACAACCGCACAGCGGCAAGCCCCGTAAGGGCAATCAAAATCTGCAAAGCGGGTGCGGTAAAGAACAGCATCCCGATCGAGCCCATCACCACCACCCCCGCCGTCGCCGCAAGTATTTGCTGCTTACGGCTCAGCTTCACCTGATCATAGCGGATGGAGTTGCTGTCAGGCATGGTCATGCGACGATCACCCGGCTTTCCGGTGTCGGCTGCAGCCGCTGCATTCCGCAATCATATTCAAACAGCGGCACAACCCTGATTTCACCGCCGGCTACCAGCTCCACTCTCGATATCTCCGTCACCTTGCGGCTGTAATCCGGCATCCGGCTAAGGTGAATCATAATATCCAATGCCGATGCGAGCTGTCTGCGTATGACCTCTACCGGCACATGCAACGCTCCGAGCGCCATCGTCTCCAGCCTGCTCAGCATATCGGCAACCGAATTCGCATGACCGGTTGAGAGTGAGCCGCTATGCCCCGTATTCATCGCCTGCAGCATGTCGAGCGCCTCGGCTCCCCGAACTTCTCCCACGATGATCCGGCTCGGCCGCATCCTCAGAGAGCAGCGAATCAACTGACGAATCGGGATTTCACCCTTCCCTTCCGTGTTGGCGTTGCGCGCTTCCAGCGTGACAAGATTCGGCACCGTCCGAATTTGCAGTTCAGCGGCATCCTCAATGGTCACGATCCGCTCATCCTCAGGAATATATTGGGACAACGCATTCAGCATCGTTGTTTTGCCGGAGCCGGTTCCTCCGCTAATAAACATATTTCTGCGACCGCGAACGCACTGCATCAGAAATTCGGCCGGCTCCTGCGCGATTGCGCCAAGCTGCACGAGCTGCTCGAGACTCGGTGGCTGTGCGGCGAATTTGCGAATGGTCAAGGATGGACCGCACAAGGAAACCGGAGGAAGCACAACGTTCACTCTGGAACCGTCCGGCAATCTCGCATCGACGATCGGCGACGATTCGTTCACCGTTCGGTTGACCTGCCCCACAATGCTTTGAATGACCGATTCGAGCTTGTCCTGCGATTCGAACTCCAGCTCGTACCGATACATTCTACCGTCTCTTTCATAAAAAATGCGCTGGTGCCCGTTCACCATAATTTCCGTTACGGACGCATCCTGCAGAAGCGGCTCCAAAATATCAAGCCCGCGAAACGAATAGACAACCCTGCCAATCGCCGTCTCCTTCTCTGCTGCGGTCAGCTCCTCCGCTTCCTTCATCCGAAAAATCGCTTGTGCCGTCTCCCTGCGCAGCTGTTCAACCGTATACTCAACCGTATAATCGAGCCTCGTGGAAACTTCAGCCTTCAGCCTCGCGATACAAGCCTCCAATCGTTCATCCTTCATGTCCCGGCGACTCCCTTCGATATACGTTCCCACATTCGTTCAATATGCTCGGTAAATATCGATATGTCATCCCCCGCCTCTGGCCGCGCCAGCTTCCACTGGGGCATATAGGGCAGCGACGCAATGTCGGGCGGAAGCTCGATGCCGCCTTGGCGAGTACCGCCAATTGAGCGATTGGCCACAAAGCTGCTCTTGGCTCCGAGCCGCTCGAGCCCCGGCAGCTTGCCTAACACCCGGCAAGCTTTCTCCGTACGATCGCAGGAGATTTCGTCCTCCGTATGAATCCAGACGACCCGATCACACGCATCAAGCGCACCCAATATCGGTTGATCGAGCGTCCCCGGCAAATCGACCAGAACATAGTCACAGCCAGAGAATTCCTTGCAGGCTCGTACCAGAGCGGCGCAGTGCTCGCGCGACAGGTCCAGCCATTCCCTGCCAGGAATATCTGCAATGGCCGCAATTCGTGCATCCGGCGAGAAGCTCGACGCTCCGCCGTCGCCGAATTTAACCTGGTACAGCAGCTCCGGAACAGGCAGCCGAACGTGGTCGAAGGGAATATGCCGCGAAAGACTATACGGATCGAGCTGAACAAGCAGTATACTCCGGCAGCGTCGGACCAGCAGCGCAGCAACATGCTGCAGTATTGTCGTCTTCCCGGTACCACTCCCCGCCGAATAGAACGCAACTGCCATTGTCTTGCGGCCGCTCGACCCTTCTGCTATCCGTTCGTCAGCATGCCGTTCGGCTGTTCGCAATACCGTCTCCAGCAGCTCCGGCATGGCGCGAAATTTGTACACTGCTTCGCCCTTGTTGTCATGAAAGGGCGTCTCGGTGAGCATCACAATTCGCGACAAGTCGCAGCCTTCGTTCAACTGCGCTCCGAATTGCTCGGAAACAAGTGCAATATCATATCCCTGTCCATCCGCCAAATACTCCGCCAGCAATGCTTCATCAGTTACAAGCAGCGGCTCAATTCGATCCCCATACGCATCCCCGCCTGCATAACGCAGCAGTGCATACCCGTAATCCGCATCGGGCTCGGCAATGAGCAGCCTTATCGGTTTGGCCAAGCTGTCACCTCCTGTAGAGACAAAAAAAAGCACACGCAGACAATTTGATGTCCGCGGTGCTTCCGCATTTGTGTTATCCAATTGAATATTATCATAGCCGCTTTATTTCCACTGGTCAACCCTTTTTTGTAAAAAAGTCCAAAATACCCGCCAATCGACGCCGTACGTTTGATGCCGGATGTATGGCTGACTGGACAATCGGAGCGAGCGGCTTCCGCCAATGCTCCAGCCGCCCTCTTGCGGTCATCCATCGATGGAGTGTTCCATTCCCGTTCCAGCGAAGCTCATCGACGGCTTGCTCCGGCAAGGACGGAACAACCGCTCCCGGACCCGACCCGAGCCTTTCGGAAAGCGCCGACAGCACAGCTCCGGCTCGGATATTCATGGCAGCCCAGCTCGCTCGCCCCGAAGAAATTTCGTCCCTGGCACGCAACACGCAATGTTCATGAACATGAAGCTTAACAGAATCGCAGCCGGCGACGAACCAGATCGAATGGCAATAGCTCATCCAATTACCGTTCATCGCCCACTCGTCGTATGCCCTCACATCCAACAGCACAATAGGCTCTCTGACGGAGAGCAGGCTCTCCTCGAAGCTCTGGTTTCCTTCCGGCATATACCAAACGGTATAGCCCGATTGAACAGACTCACTGTCACTTCCTGCTCCCAGCCTCGCACGAAGCTCCGGTCGGACGCTCGGCGCCTCCATGTAAGCGTGAGGGATCCCCTTCGCGTTCAATACGGAAGCAATCAGCAGGCACAGCGAGGTTGCCCCAGCACCCGGGTATAACGAAGCTGCCGCGATCACAGTGCGTTTGGTCCAGATTTGGCCGACAGCGACGCGAGGCTCCGTTCCGAGACTGGAAGCGAGCGCATGTTTCAGCTCCCCGGCCGAAGCATAACGATCGTAAGCTCGCAACGACAAGGCTTTCGCCACGATCGCATCCAGCCGCTCGCTTACTTCGGCATGACGTTCGAGCAAGGCAGCCGAACCGGATCCGTTATAGTACTCCCCACCTGAAAGCAAGTAATAAAGCAGCGCTCCCACCGAATAGACATCTGAACGCGGGCATGTTTGCTCACCGGAGAGCTGCTCGGGCGATGCGAAACCTGCCGTACCCAACGCGATCGTGTCGCGGTCCTGACCTTCCTTAAACCATCTGACTGTGCCGAAATCAATCAGCTTTAATCTTCCGCCCTCCTCAAGCATCAGATTGGACGGCTTCACATCTCGATACACAAGCTTTCCTGCCAAGCAATTGTGAAGATGAGCCAAAGCGTCGCACAGCTCACAGGCCAGCCGAACTGCATCGCGAACCGGGATTGAACGTCGATTATCGTCAAACCATTGTCTAACGTTCCTGCCGCGTATATATTCCATAACAATGACGAATGCTCCGCCTTCATCCATGAACAAATCTACGACCTGCGGCAAATTGGGATGATGAAGCTCCGCCATCACCTTCGCTTCCTCCATCACGACCGTATTGCTGATCGCCGAGCTTTGACGTGATTTTTTGACCGCCCATTGCTTGCCGTTCAGCCGCCGGTCCGACGCAAGCCAAACCTCGCTCATTCCCCCTTGACCGAGCATATGCAGCAGCTCATATCGCTGCTCCAGCAGCTTCCCCTTGTTCCACTGTCCCATTTTGCCCCAATCCTCCTCCCTGGCAGAAAACAAAAAAGACGAGTCCCATAGGAGTCGTCTGCTTGATCCAAGCATACCCGATATGAAGCATGAGCGCAACAGCGATTATTGGGCGACAGATGCCAGATCACGTCCTTGCTCGATGGCAATCTTGCCGGAGGATGTAATTTTGGCAACGTAACTGTCTTCCGAGTCTTGTCTAAAATAAATCAGTCCCTTGTCCGCCAAATATTCCAGTGCAAAGAACGTTTCCGGATCGTCCAGCTCGACGGAAGCTGGGATCGTCTTTCGGCTGCGTCTACCTTTGGTCGTATAATATACCTCCCTTAGTATCGAAAACCTCAGCTTCCTGCGCTTCTCTTTCCACATGGCCTTTCCTCCTCTAGAAATCCTTATCATTGTGTAAATTATACCGAATAACGAAACCACGTGTCAAATCTTTGTACAAGATTATTGTCAAAGATTATACACGCATGTTACAATACTACCGAGTGATATGGAAAGGAGCCTGCGGGATGTCACATGGATGGTACAGTATACGCCAGGTGTCGGAATTATCCGGCCTGTCAACGTACGTCATTCGCAAGTGGGAGGAGCGTTATCATACCCTTCATCCCAGACGGCTCGAGAATGGCTATCGCGTTTATACGAAGGATGATTTAAGCATGCTGCTGTCGATCAAATCGTTGGTCGACCAAGGATATTCCGTCAAAAATGCGATGCTCTCGTTGAAGCAGGCGGAGGCATCCGGCCCCGCGATTCATAAGGTTCGCTACGAGGACGGATACCAGGTGCCGACTGTTGTCGAAGCCCTTGTCCAAGACAACCCGTTGAATCAGTTGCTCGCACATGGTCAAGACTGCGACGATCAAGCGATGATGAACATTCTTCATGAAGAATATCAGAAGCACGGCATTATATTTCTACTTGAACAGATCGTCACACCGTTCTTGCAGCAGATCGGTGAATATTGGTCCACCGGCAGGTGGTCGGAGCATCAAGAGCATATCGCATCGCTTGCGATCCGGGATTATTTGCTTCAATTGCGAGGCACCTTCAAGGAGCGCCGACACTGTCCGCTGCTGCTCGGCACGTGTCTGCCCGGAGAACGTCACGAAATCCCACTGCATATCCTGCTACTCTACGCCATGATATACGGCTGGCGAACGGCAGCGCTAGGTCCTTCCCCCGCGCCCGGTGCGCTTGAGCGAGCGGTCGAACAGCTTCATCCGATGAAGGTGATCATGTCCGCCTCAACCTTGATTGCATTCGAGCAGGATCCGGCGCTGATTGACAAGCTGGAGCAGCTTGCGCGACGCAATCCCGATATTGATTTTTATTTGGGCGGCACCGGCGCTTGGCTGGCAACTGAAAACCGGAGACTGGATTATGTGAACGTCACCCGTAACGTCGATGAGTTGTTCAAAAAAAGGCCGTAACGAACAAAGCCGCATTTCCGCTTATGACATGCTAGCGGAAGTGCGGCTTTCGTTCATGGAATCGGCAAAGCGTCCGACATAAGGCAAGGCAAATGCACGTTCACGAATCACATTCCTGCTCTTGTCCTGCCACTGTCTCGCAAGCGCCAGCGTTTCGGACAAACACAGCGTTGAGATTCCGGCTTCCGTCCGCGACACGCCGACACGAATGCCGGCCGCGGCTTGCATCAAGCGTTCGGCAGCTTCTTGAAGCTCGGTCAGCAGCGAATCAGGAACGTACGGACCGAACAAATGCAGCGAACCGGAATACGGATATTCAGGCGAACCCCAAGTAGCAGCAGAGTGAAAGCCGTGCGACTCCGGCTCCAAGCGAATCCGATTCCCGTAGACGAGCTTGTCTGCTCGAAAGACGCGCAGGTAGGACACATAACGCTTATAGCGAAACAGCTCGCCGCGATGCTCACGTCCCGGACAGATGATCTCTCCGACGACGGCCGCTGCGCGCGATGCGAGCTTCAGCTCCAGGCCGCCTTCAAAGCAGGATTCCGCGTAGGGGATAACCGGCTCGGGAATGTATTCCGTCAGGGTATCGTCCTCCGCTTCGATGACAACCCGCTGCGTGCTTCGCCGGTGTGGGGACGGGTGTATTTTCCCGAACGACTGGGTCGTGATGAACACCTTAGCCTCCTTCCGAACAAGAAACGAAAGCTCATGCTCATCACCAGCCAGCAGCCCCGGCGATGCATCCATCACGCACGCCGCGGCTTGCCCTCCAGGCATCGCAAAACACTTTAGCAGCTTCTGCGGATATTGGTGATACCCGGATACGAGAATCGTCCCCGACCTTCCGAGCGCAAATTCCGCCCTCAGCTTCCCGCAAACACTCACGATGCCATTTCCCGCTCCAGCCAGGCAATGACCTCGTCCAACCCATCCTCATCACGCAGATTGGTGAACAGGAAGGGACGTTCGCCCCGCATTGCACGGGAATCCCGATCCATCACCTCAAGACTAGCGCCAACGTGAGGAGCTAAATCCTTCTTGTTGATAATCAGCAGGTCGGAGCGCATAATGCCGGGCCCGCCCTTGCGCGGAATTTTCTCTCCCTGCGCTACATCGATGATATAAATAAACCGATCGACAAGCTCCGGCGAGAAGGCTGCAGCCAGGTTGTCTCCCCCGCTCTCAATCAAGATCAACTGCAGGTCGTTGAATCGATGCTCCAGCTCTTCCACCGCTTCGAAATTCATTGAAGCATCCTCGCGAATCGCAGTATGCGGACAGCCTCCTGTCTCTACCCCGATAATGCGCTCTTCAGGCAGAGCTTCGGCGCGCATCAGAATGAGCGCATCCTCTTTCGTATAAATATCGTTCGTAATGACACCGATGCTGTACCGATCCCGCAGTCGTTTAGACAGCTTCTCAACGAGCGCTGTTTTGCCGGATCCAACCGGACCGCCGATTCCAATCCGAATCGGACGAGCTCGAGTTACAGCCGGCGCCTCCCAGTGGTGATGATGGTGATCTCCATTATTGCACATCGTTCGCACCTCATTTATGTGTTTACTATTTTATGACATAAATAATCTTGAGTACAGCCGCTCATGTCTACACATTTCGATCTCCGCCGCGAATGAATTGGCATACATGTCATACGGGTCCATTCCTTTCGACAGCTCCCACGCTTCCCGAATCGTCGGCAACAGCTCCGTCAGCGTCCGCTGTCCTTCTGTCTGTCCGATGGACATCAGCCGAATCGCCGCATTCACACTCGCTGCGCAGCACGTATATAAATAGCCTTCCGCTGTTTGGTCCAACGGAATACCGAGTCCTCGCGCGATCCAGCCGTGTACGACAGGCACCGTCAAGACGGCGCGACCGTCATCATACGCCTCCTGCATCGGCTGCCAATTCAATTCGGGAAAAAGCGATTGTCCCAGCTTCCACAGCCTTCGCCCGATTTTTCTGACACCCTCTCGAGACTCATAAGCAACTCGGCTGACGTGAAGCAGGCGATCCAGCTCCCATATCCGATCCCAATCTCCGGAATCGCCATACTTATATACTGCTTTAATCGCCATGGCATCGGATGTCGACCACAACTGGTACAGCATCGCTTCGCAGTAACGCTTCACATCTGTCAAGCTTTGCAGGCAGCCATGCTGCACATACGATTCCAATCCGAACGAGTGCGAGAACGCACCCACCGGAAGCGCACTGTCCAGCAGCTGGGTATACCGCAGCCAGTTGGAAGAGAGCAGCCTTGCTTCCATCGGTCCAACCCCATCCCTGTCAGAACATAAAATACAGCTGCGCCATAGGCAGCGTGCTTGCGGGCTCGCAAACCGCCGGAACTCCATCCACCTTCACTTCATAGGTTTCCGGATTCACATCGATTTGCGGTGTGGCGCCATTGTGAATCATATCCGCTTTCTTCACAGTCCGGCAGCCCCGGACGGGCTCGATCCGCTTCTGCAGCTTGAGCGCAGCTGCAACGCCTCGGTCAGCCGCCGCCTGGGATACGAAGGTGATCGAGTTCGCATACACCGAACGACCGAAGGCTCCGAACATCGGTCGGCCGTAAACGGGCTGCGGCGTCGGGATGGAGGCGTTCGGATCCCCCATCTGGCTGTAGGCAATTACGCCGCCCTTCACAATCATCTCCGGCTTAACGCCAAAAAACATCGGCTTCCACAGGACGATATCCGCAAGCTTACCTGCCTCAAGCGAACCGACCAGATGCGAGATTCCATGAGCCAACGCCGGATTGATCGTGTATTTCGCAATATACCTCTTGATTCGGGCGTTGTCGCTGTCCACGCCGTCGCCCTCCAGCTGCCCGCGCTGCTTCTTCATTTTGTCCGCGGTTTGCCAAGTCCGGGTGATTACTTCTCCGACACGCCCCATCGCCTGCGAATCGGACGAAATGATGCTGAATACGCCCAGATCATGCAGGATGTCTTCCGCAGCAATCGTTTCCGGGCGAATGCGGGAATCGGCGAAGGCGACATCCTCGGGTATGCTGCTGTCCAGATGATGACATACCATCAGCATATCAAGATGCTCCTCCACCGTGTTAACCGTGTAAGGGCGCGTCGGATTGGTGGAAGACGGGATCACGTTCGGAAGCGAAGCGGCACGAATGATGTCCGGCGCATGACCGCCTCCTGCACCTTCGGTATGATACGTATGGATCGTGCGGCCCCCGATTGCGGCGAGCGTATCCTCCACGAAACCGGACTCGTTCAGCGTATCGGTATGAATCGCAACCTGGACATCGTATTTCTCCGCAACCGTCAGACAGGTGTCGATGGCTCGCGGTGTTGTTCCCCAGTCCTCGTGCAGCTTGAGGCCGATCGCACCCGCCTCGATTTGTTCCGCAAGAGGCTCCGGTGTCGAGCAGTTGCCTTTGCCCAGAAAGCCGAGATTCATGGGGAAAGCCTCGGCAGCCTCCAGCATCCGGTGAATATGCCATTCCCCAGGTGTACAGGTCGTTGCGGTCGTTCCGGCCGCCGGTCCCGTCCCGCCGCCGATCATCGTTGTGACCCCGGACGCGAGCGCCGTCTCGATTTGCTGCGGGCAAATGAAGTGAATATGGGTATCGATTCCACCCGCCGTGACGATCAATCCTTCACCCGCGATAATTTCCGTCGATGCTCCGATAACAAGCTGCGGATGAATGCCATCCGTCAAATCCGGATTTCCGGCTTTGCCGATGGCGCAAATAACTCCATCCCGAATGCCAATATCGGCCTTCACGATTCCCCAATGATCCATAATCAACGCGTTCGTAATGACCGTGTCCGGCACACCCTCGCGCCTGCTGCGCTGCGACTGTCCCATGCCGTCCCGAATTACCTTGCCTCCGCCAAACTTCACCTCTTCCCCATAAATCGTATAATCATGCTCCACTTCCGCCCACAGCTCCGTATCGGCCAGCCGCACCGCGTCCCCCGTCGTCGGTCCGAACATGGACGCATACGCATGTCGGTCCATCCGGCAGCTTTCTGTCCCGCTCATGCTCGCAGCTCCTTCCATAACTCCAGACGCTGAAGAGCAGCTTCGTCAGGACATCCGGGTTTGCACACCGTACTGCTGGACAACCCGTTGAACCCGCTGACCCGCTTCTCCCCGCCGATCTCAACCAGTCGAACACGCTTCGCTTCCCCCGGCTCGAAGCGGACGGCAGTCCCCGCCGGGATATCAAGCCTCATTCCATACGAACGCTCGCGGTCAAATTGCAGCGCCCGATTCGTCTCAAAGAAAACATAATGAGAACCGACCTGAATCGGACGATCCCCTGTATGGACAACTTCAAGCCAAATCCGCTTCTTTCCCGGCTGCAGCTCGATACTGCCTGACCGTAGTCTGTACTCCCCCGGAATCATACGTCATCCCCTCCCCCGCGCAGGACACGTTCCGGGATCGGTTGATGCACTGTAACCAGCTTGGTTCCATCAGGAAATGTAGCTTCAACCTGTACCTCCGCGATCATGGACGGCACCCCGGGCATAACCTGCTCCTCGCTCAAAATCGTTCTGCCATAAGCCATGAGCTGCGCTACCGTCTTGCCGTCACGCGCCCCTTCCAAAATTTCGGAAGTAATCAATGCGACACTCTCCGGGTAATTCAATTTGACACCTCGTGCCAACCGCCTGCGAGCGACATCGGCTGCGACGGTGATGAGCAATCGCTCCTTCTCCCGTTCTGTAAAATGCATGCGCTTCCTCTCAGCCCCCTTTTGTCTATGTCATATTTCCTAACATCATTATAGGTGTTTCTTTCGTATCCGTCTATCCCCTCGCTGCAATCCCTTCCCTAACCGTCACTTGCCTCCAGCTTCTTCATGATTCGCAGCTTCAGCGCGACTTGCAGCTCGAGCAGCTTCTCCGCGTCATCCAGATCAATCCCGAGCAGGGAACGGATTTTCTCCAACCGGTACACAACGGTGTTGTAATGGGTATACAGCGCCTCCGCTGTCGCCTTCGTGTTGCGTCGGCAAGCAAAATACGTCGTAAGCGTTCGTTCCAGATTGCAGTCATGCTTGCGGTCGTAATCCAGTATCGTACCAATTTGCCGCTCCATATACTCGCACGCGTCCGGAGCGTCAGCCAGCAAATGAAGCAAAGAGTACACCCCAACCGAATTCATGGTCAAAATCCGCCTTTGCAAATGGCATGCCTCGCTAATATTCCGTACTTTTCGCGCCTCTTGATAAGCAGCCGGCACGTCCGACGGGGCTACGACACTCGCAGATGTGCAAAGAGAGAATGGTGCGGACACGCCGTGCCGTTGCAGCTCCGACTCCATCCAATCCGCCACAGACTGAGCTAGCGTACCCGCGCTTTGTCCATCAGAACCGGCAACGAAGACGAGATCTCCATGCAAAAACGTTACAGCAATCGAAATCGAGCTTGTCGCCCTGGACCTCCGAAACTCCCGAACAAGCGACTCTGCTTTGATCGTCGACTTGGAATCCATATACAAAATCATACATTGAAGCGACTCGCGAAAAGGCACCGGACAACCGCAGGTCTCGGCACGGAGCATTAAATCAGAGCTCGTCACCATTTTTCCTGTCAGCCAATCCTGCAAAAATTGATCGATATATTTCGCCTCGATCATCCTGACTGCCTCTTCGTTCATCAGCTCGATCGCCGCTAGCGCCAACGCTCGATCCACAGTCAACGTGTCAAGGACATTCCAATCTTGGAGCCACTCAAAAAGCACAAGCCGTGGGTAAAGACCTTCCCTCCCATTCATATGCGAGGTATGATAACGGACGGTTCGCTCACCGACCTCATGGATTCCATAGCCATATTCGTTTCCGGAACACTTCCAGATGCTTTCCATGCACAAATCACCTTTGCGAACCAGC
>JBEPYM010000075.1:7644-14722 GCA_041641375.1 Paenibacillus sp. | reverse complement strand
CCCCGCGGCGGTCAGCTGCTCGAGCATATGCAGTCTTGCGGCATCGAGGATTTCGTGCATATGGGATACGTCCGCCGAATGCTGGAGCGGCATCAGGCCGGGCAAGGCGATTATGCGCGCAAATTGTGGGTGGTGTACATGTTTGCGCTGTGGCACCGCGCGTACATGGAGGCTCCGCAAACATCTCTGAATAAAGGCGTGATGAAGATTGGGGAATAACCGATATCGCTTGCTGGCGCTGGATATGGACGGAACGCTTTTGACGGAAGACAAGACGGTGGCTGAAGCGACCAGGACTAGCATTCGCGCGGCGATGGAAGCGGGAATTGTCGTCATGTTCGCAACCGGGCGCGGAATGGTGAGTGCGCGGCCGTATGCGGAGGAGCTCGGGCTGCTGGATACGCCGATGGTGACAGTGAACGGCGGCGAGGTATGGCGGAAGCCGGGTGAGCTGCTTCACCGGACGCGGATGCCTGCCGCTGCAATTATGCAGCTGCGGGACATCGCGCTCCGTCATGGAGAGCCCTGGTATTGGGCATATTCCGTCGGTCAGGTGTACAACAAGGAATTGTGGCCGGACAACGCCGAGCAGCTGGAGTGGCTAAAATTCGGCTATTACACCGAAAATAGGGAGGTGCTGGCCGCGATTGCCGCGGAGGCGGCTGCGGCAGGCCCTTTCGAGATGTCCAACTCTCATCCGTGCAATATTGAGCTGAACCCGCTCGGTGTAACGAAAGCGTCCGGTCTCAGGCATGTTTGCAAGCTGCTTGGCATCGACATGTCAGAGGCGGTGGCGGTAGGCGATTCGCTGAACGACGTGCCGATGCTGCGCGAGGCGGGATTAGGCGTGGCGATGGGGAATGCGCAGGAGGAAGTGAAGGCAGTCGCCGATGCGGTCACGCTCAGCAATGAAGAGGACGGCGTCGGGCATGTTATTCGCACATGGATGCTGAGCGGGTGATGAGAAGATGATGCTCGAGATTGCAGGCTGGGTTGTCGTGGGGCTGCTGTTTGCCGCAGGGATGGCCGGAGCCGTCTTTCCGGTGCTGCCGGGTGCGCTGGCCGTATACGGCGGGTTTCTTGCGTACGGGCTGTTTTTTGGCTTCGGAAAGCTTGATGTCTGGTTCTGGCTCATTCAAACCTTTATCGTCGCGTCGATTTTTATTGCCGATTATGCGGTGGGGGCTTGGGGCGTGAAGCGGTTCGGAGGCTCGCGCGCTTCCGTGATCGGCGCGGCGGTCGGAATATTGATCGGACCGTTTGTGATCCCGGTTGCGGGACTTGTTGCGGGGCCGTTCCTCGGAGCGGTGCTCGGCGAGCTCTCCGTATCGCGCGATCCGTCCCATTTGCTGCGGGTCGGCTGGGGGTCGGTGATCGGGCTGCTGTCCGGCGTGGCGGTCAAGCTTGTGCTGCAAGTGATGATGCTCGTGCTGTTCGTGATGTGGGTGTTCTAAAAGGGAACAGTGAAAAGGAGGCTGGGCGAATCTATGATTCGAGTGACGATCTGGAACGAGTTTCGACATGAGAAGGTGCACGAGAAGGTCAAAGAGGTATATCCGAACGGCATTCATCAGGTCATTGCCGAAGGTTTGACGGAGTTTCAGGTTCGCACGGCAACGCTGGATGAGCCGGAGCACGGCTTGACGGAGCAAGTATTGAACGATACCGATGTGCTGATCTGGTGGGGGCATATGGCGCATGGGGATGTGTCCGACGAGATCGTTACTCGCGTGCACAACCGTGTGCTTGCGGGCATGGGGCTAATCGTGCTGCATTCGGGACATTTTTCCAAGCTGTTCAAGCGTCTGATGGGTACAACCTGCGATTTGAAGTGGCGCGAGGCAGGCGAGAAGGAACGGATTTGGGTGGTGAACCCGGCTCATCCGATTGCGGCGGGACTGGGCCAATATTTCGAGCTGGAGAGCGAAGAGATGTACGGCGAGCACTTCGATATTCCCGCGCCGGATGAGCTGATTTTTGTCAGCTGGTTCGAGGGCGGCGAGGTGTTCCGCAGCGGATGCACGTTCTATCGGGGGGAGGGGAAAATTTTCTACTTCCGCCCGGGGCACGAGACGCATCCGACCTACTATAACGCGGATGTGCGCAAGGTCATCGCGAATGGCGTACGCTGGGCGGGGGCGCCGAAGGGCGCGGCTCCGGTATACGGCAATCACAAGCCGCTGGAGACGATTCAACCGAAGTAAGCTGGGTAGATGGGAGAACGGTACCGTTGTCGAAGGATTCGCTTTATAAAGGTGCATTGATTTTGACGCTGGCCGCGTTCGTTGCGCGGTTTCTCGGCGTCGTGCAGCGAATTCCGCTGCAGCAGCTGCTTGGTGACGAGGGCATGGCGTATTATACGGTGGCGCAGAACGTCTACATGATGATGCTGACGATCGCGACCGCGGGAATCCCGAGCACGCTGAGCAAGATGGTGTCCGAACGCTATGCCATCGGCCGCGAGGACGAGGCGCAGCGGGTATTCCGGGCGGCGATCTGGTTTTCCTTGGCGGCGGGCGTGCTCGTGACGATCGGCATTTATGCGTCGGCTCCGTTCTATGCGGAGCTTGTGCTGGTGCCGGGCTCGACGTTGTCCGTCCAAGCGATTGCGCCGATTCTGCTGCTGTTCCCGATGATCGCGATGCTTCGCGGCTACTTCCAGGGGCGCCGCAATATGACGGCGAACGGCATTTCGCAAATCGTAGAGCAGATCGTTCGTGTCGCGGCGGCAGTCGGGTTTGCGTATTTGTTCGTGCGGCTCGGGTACGATACCGCATGGGCGTCCGCAGCCGCTTCGTTCGGCGGCGTACTCGGCGCGGCCGGCGCGCTTGCGGTGATGGGGGCGGCATGGCTGGCGCTGCGCCGCCGCGACCGACGCGGAGGAACGGGTGGGGACCCGGGCAAGGTGAGCGCGACTATGAGCGGGCAAGTGAGCGGGCATGTGGCGAAGCTCGAAAGCTATCGCTCGATTTACAAGCAAATCTTGTCGTACGGCGTGCCGATCGCCTTCATCTCTGCGATGGTGGCGATCGTCAGCCTGATCGATTCGTCGATGACCGTACCGCTGCTCGAAGAAGAGCTGGGCAAGCAGCGGGCGACCGAGGTGCTCGGGATATTGGGCGGGCGGGCAATGTCGCTCGCCGGTCTCCCGGCGATTCTCGCGATAGCGATTGCGCAGTCGATCGTGCCGATCGTATCGGAGGCGCATGCTCGAGGCGACCGCGCCGAGGTCGAGCGTCAGGGCGCTTCGGCGATGCGGCTCGGCGTGCTGAGCGGGCTTCCGGTTGTGCTCTATATTATGGTGGCTGCAGTGCCGATCAACGGCCTGCTGTTCACCGATACGCAAGGCTCCGCTATTATTGCCGGACTTACGTTGTCCACCATTTTTCAGATCGTCATGCTGACTTCCTATGCGATTTTGCTCGGACTCGGGATTATTAATGTGCAGGTGTGGTACGTCGTGGCCGGCATCGTCGTCAAGGTGGCCGGCAACTACGCGCTGGCGCCACTGTTCGGCATACACGGCATCGTCGCCGCGACCTCGCTGGCCTTCATCGTGACGATGTGGCTCAATATCCGCGCGATGCGCAAGGCGGCCGACATCCGCATGTTCGGACGCAGCTGGCTCGGGCTGGGCGCTCTGACGACGATCGTATTCGCCGTCGGCTTCGCATTGGAGTGGCTGCTGCTGACGTACGGCATGCTGGGCGATACCGTTGCGGCGATGAAGACGTCCTACTTCGTGCACGCCGCGGTGATTGGCCTGGTCACGATGCCGCTGTACGGCGCGCTGCTCGTCGTCTTCCGCGTCATGACGGACAATGATATCAGCCGCCTTCCGGGGCCGCTCCGCCGCATCGTGGCGAAGCTGAGCCGCCTTCGCGTCGCCGCGAGGCAATAGGCAGGAAGCGCAAGCAAGCCCGCGTACCGTTTCGGTGCGCGGGTTTGCTTGCTGTTGGGTGCGTAGGTGCTGATTCTATATCAGGGGACTGTTCGATAAATAGGTAGCTCATCCCCTTGGTAGCAAAATGTTACCAATCATCCTGAAAGGGTGCAGAATATCGAGGATGAAGTAACATTGTGCTACCAATGATCTTGTGTAAGCGATTACATCAGGTGTATAGCGTAGATTTGGTAACATTTTGTTACTACATCCATGCGTTTTGGCCCTATTTGAAGAGGGATGGTAACATTTTGTTACTAAAGCCCTTACATGCTTCTCTCAATGAACCCCATATCCCCAAGGGCGCCGTCATGCGATATTGAATTGTGCTTCTCGAATACAACCGCCGCACCAACCGCTGCACCAATCACCAATCGGCGGTGCGCTCGTGCGATACGCTTGGGCGATGCGCTCGTGCGGTGCTCTCTCGCAGTACTTCCGCGCAGTTAGCCCACGCGATGCGATCATGCGATGCACTCACGCGGTGCGCTCACTTCAGCGCCTCGCCTGTGAGCACCGCAAGCTCCAGCTTGTTCAGCGCCAGCCAGTATTCGCCGTCCATACGGTACGAGTGGGGCGGACGCACGCCGCCGCCACGAAAGTAGCGGAGCACGTCCATATCGTGAAACCAATCGCTCCGGTCGGGCTCCTCGTGCTCCACGACCGGCCAAGCCTGGCGCAGCTCGGGGCTGTACAGCGGCTTCGCACCCTCCTTCAGCTTTCCCCCGTCCAGACGCTGGACATAAGCCACACCCGGCGGCATCGAGCGAACGGCGCGAAACACGTGCGGCCAATAATCGCCGCGCGAGCCCGTGTGCGGCTTGCCTGCAGCGAAGCGCTTCGCCCCTTCCGCTACTTCGGGTACGCCGAACAGCAGCGCATACAGTGACTTGCCGAATTCGATGCGTTCCCGCAATGGATCGAAGCGCTCCAGAATCAGCCCCGCCAATCCCTGAACATCCTCCCCACCAACCGAATAAGGAAAAAACACCTGATTGAGCTGCAGCAGCGACTGCGCCCGGAACGCTGGCGTATCCAGCACATGCTCCTTCCAATAAGGATCCGCGACAATGCGGCGTTCAATATAATTTTGCTCGTTCACGATCAGCGCAACTGTCAGCAGCGCCGAATCTCCTACCGCCCGAAACTGCGTCCAGAACGGCCGCATAAATTGCGAGACGTGAAAGGCAGGAAGCAAATGCTCATACCCGCGTCCCGCTAGCTTTCCGGCTTCGTAGAGCAGCAGCTGCGGATACGCATCCTGAAAAATGAGCCAATTCGCCTCCTCCAGGAAGCGAAACAGCCTTCCCCGCTGATCCTCGTCCAGCAAATAAGGCAGCAGCTCACCCTTCAAATCCGTCATACTCCAGCCGCCGTTGCGCGACACCATATGAGCAAGGAACGCCCAATGAAGCTCGGGATTGCGGGTATACACCTCCAGGTAGGCGCGCGTCCGAGTGACATTATCCCGGTTCGCTTCCTCGGTAGCGGCGCGAATCCGCTCGACCACAGCTTTCTCCTGCGCGGTTAGCTGCCCAGATGCAGGACCGGCCGCCCCCGCTAGCAGCTCCAGCTCCGCACGCACTGCCTTCCACGCATCCGGCCGAAACGGCAGCATCGGCGAAGAGGACTCGCCATGCATAGTCGTCTTCCACCATTTTTGCACAATCAGCTCGGTCAAATTTCTCGGCACATCCGCCAGCTTGCCGAGCAGCTTGCCCCAGCCCTTCCGATCCCGAACATCCATCCAGCCACCCCCTGGGCGTTACACGCAGATTCGCACATAAACCGCCGGTCATCTTGTATAGAGTATGACGCATGCCGCCAACCTTTTATCCGATAAAAATATTTTATGACCCGCCGCGCACCGATCGTTTCATTCCTGCGTATTAATTGGTGCCATGTACATAATTCAGGAAAAAAGAAGGAGAGGACCCATGAGAAAAAGTGTTACAGTGTGGCTCAGCGCGCTGATGGCGGTATGGATGATCGTCTTGAGCGGCTGCCAAAGTGTGAATGGAGTCGATATCAATAAGGCGTTAACCGCCAATAGTCAAATCAAATCGTACGTCGGTTCCGGTACAATCAGTATCGAGCTGGAGCCCAATCCGGCAAAAACCCCGAAAGACCCCGTCGAAAAGGCGTTTCTGGACTTATTCCGTTCCACTACCATTCATTTGACCTCTGTTAAAATGTCCGACCCGAACCAGATGTCCATGACCGGAAGTGTGCAGCTGAAGAAAGGGAAAATCCCGTTCCAGGCTGTGATCGATAAGGAATTTGTGACGTTCACAATGGAAGGCATGCAGCAGCCGATGCGAATTTCTCTGCTGTCAGCGAATACGCCGACGGATAATCCGATCGCGGAACAAGTTCAAGCGAAAGTGAAGGACATGCAAGCCAAGCTGATGGACATTTCGGTTAAGCTGCAGGATTCGGTCATCGGCTTTATCGTTCCGAATCTGCCGAATCCGGCTGTCATCCAGGCGGAGCCGGCAACGATCCTAATCAATGGCATCCAACAAAATACGACCAGGCTGCATGCCGAAATCAAGGGTGATGAGATTGTCGGTCTCGCCAAGCAATTTATCCGCAACGTAATTCAGGATGATCAGGGCGTAAAGCAGTTCCTGGGTGCGCTCTATGATGTTCTGGTGCCGATTTTGAAAGAATCGATGAACGAAACGGGAGCGGCAGCCTCCGAGCCGAATCCGTTCGCTATGTATCTAGACAACAAAGAGTTCATGGTTCTGCTCGTACACATGCAGATGAAGCAATTTCTAGAGAAAATGCTCGCGGATATTGAAGAAAAGGCGTCCACGTCGGAAGCTGATGAGGTGCTGAAGAACAGTGTACTGAAGGTCACGATGTACCTCAATGCGAGCATGCAAGCCGTGCGTTCGATGGCCGAGGTGACGATCATTTCGCCGAAGCAGGAGGGCGAGCTGAACAAGCTCACTGTCAAAGTGGAATCGGACATGTGGGACATCGGAAAGCCTGTGAAGCTCGATACCATCCAGGGGACACCGGTTGATGTGAATCCTCAGGAGATGGATAGCGCTGTTTTTCTGAAATCGCTCGATCCGAAGTCCGTCCTGTACGACCTTCTGAAGAATGACCTTAAAATTACTCGCA
>JBEPYM010000075.1:0-7634 GCA_041641375.1 Paenibacillus sp. | reverse complement strand
TATACGAACAGCTATCGCCCGTATATCAAGCAGCCGGGAACGACGATGGCGCCGGCGCGTATGGTGTCCGAGCAGCTTGGTGCGAAGGTGGAATGGAACGGCGACCTGGGCAAGGCGACTGTGACCGATAAGTCGAGCGGGACAACGATCGAGCTTACGATCAACCAGAAAACCGCTTATGTGAACGGGGCTGCTGTCCAATTGCCGGAACCAGCCGTCATCCATGGCGAAGGTACGCTGTTTGTGCCGCTGGCTTTCGTTGCCAAATCGCTTGGCGCCGAGGTGAAGTGGAACAAAGATGAGCGTACCATCGAGATTGTCAAGGAGTAAGCAGCCCGCTTATTGACATGGAAAGGCCGACATGATATAACGTGTTCAACATGGAGGTGCGATGTCAATGAGGAAAATTTCGACCGATCCGGTTTTTCAAGAAACGATTGCCGGTGCGAAGCCGACAGTGGCGGTGTTCAAGACGACCTGGTGCAAGGATTGCCACTATATCAATCCATTTATGCCTGAGGTGGAGGCGAAGTATGCGGACCGGCTCGAGCTTGTCGAGATCGACCGCGATGAGCTTCCGGACCTGTGCGAGCAGCTTGGCATTCTCGGCATTCCGAGCTTTGTCGCGTTCGTCAACGGCAAGGAGACGATCCGCTTCGTCAGCAAGCTGCGCAAAACCCGCGAAGAGATTGAGCAGTTTCTGGATCGAGTCGTCGAGGTATCGGCGGCAGTTGGCAAGAGTGAATCGTAAGGCTTATATGAAGGCAGGCTGTTCCGGCAACGGGGCAGCCTTTTTTCAATGAGGCGAAGCGCATGTTTATGGATGGTGCCGATCGGAAACGATGGAAGAAAAGGAGGCACGGAAGGCGTATGAGCTATGTGCTGTTGCTGGTCGGGTTCGGGCTGCTGATTGCCGGTGCAAATTTCTTTGTCGAAGGGGCATCGAAGATTGCGGCGCTGCTGCGAGTGTCTCCCATTCTGATCGGTCTGACGATTGTCGCGTTCGGCACCAGCTCGCCGGAGGCGACGGTAAGCGTCATCGCGGCGTTGAATAATAATGCCGGCGTATCGCTCGGAAATGTAATCGGGAGCAACATTTTTAATACGACGCTTGTCATTGGGTTAACGGCCGTCATCATGGCGGTGCAGGTGGAAAGCGACACGATCCGGAAGGAAATTCCGTTCACGGTGCTGTCCAGTGTCGCATTGCTCGTGCTGATCGGGGATGACTGGTTCCAAGGGAGCGAAGCCGTCAATTTGATTACACGCGGGGACGGCATTATTTTGCTGCTGTTTTTCGTTATTTTTATGTACTACATTTATGAGGCGGCTCGAAACAGCAGAGAGCAGCAGACAGCCGTCAGCCCGCAGTCGGAAGCACCGGGTCCTTGGGGCAGGCATGTGCTTGTTACCGTGGGGGGGCTGGCAGCGATTATTTACGGCGGCCATCTCGTTGTGAAGCACAGCACAAGCATCGCAATGGCTTGGGGAATGTCGGAAACGTTGGTCGGTCTTACGATTGTGGCGGTAGGAACGTCGCTGCCCGAGCTCGTGACCTCGGTTGCGGCAGCTCTGAAGAAGCAGAACGAAATTGCAGTAGGCAACATCGTCGGGAGCAACATTTTTAATATCCTGTTTGTGCTCGGGTTATCGTCCGTCATTTCTCCGCTTGCGGTGGAACGCGGCATTTATGTCGATGTGTGGATCATGATCGTGCTGACGGTGCTGATGCTGATCGCATCCAGATCGGACTACAAGGTGAAGCGGGCGGAAGGGATACTGCTTGTGCTGCTTTACCTAGGATATGCGGCGTATATCATTATGCGGGGGTAAGGTGGTGGGCGAGATCCCGTCATTGGAGCGACCAACTTCGATTGCTTGAAGGAGGTCGCTCTTTTCGTTGCGACAATGTTTTGTCACCACTACACATGGCATTGCCTGTCCCAAAAAGGTATAATGGACGATGTATGATTTCATCATAGAAACGGGTGCCATAAAGGAATGATACGTGTGCTACGCAACATTTTCCATGTACGACCGCTCTCGTTGATGACGCTGATCGGCATGTTTCTGGTCGTGCTGATGGGCTCTGTCGTAACCAACACCGAATCCGGTATGGGCTGCGGGGATGACTGGCCGCTCTGCAACGGACGATTTGTCCCGGCTTATACGCTGGAATCCATCATTGAATACAGTCATCGTTTTGTCAGCGGGCTTGTCGGGCTTATCGTGCTGGCGACAACGATCGCCGTCTTTGTCCAGATGCGCCGCCGCACGGATGCGAAGCTGTACGCTGCGGGAGCGCTGTTCTTCACCATTTTGCAGGCGTTCCTCGGTGCGATGGCGGTAGTTAAGCCGCAATCCTCGTCAGTGATGGCGCTCCATTTCGGATTTTCGATGTTCGCCTTCGCCTGCACGCTGCTGCTTGCTGCTGCGGTGCGGGAGGAGCTCCGCGGATCGAAGGCAGCGCATGGACGCCAGCAGGTTAGTCGCCATTTTGCATGGCTTGCCTGGTTTACGCTGTTTTTCAGCTACGTTGTGATTTACTTGGGCGCATTCATCAAGCATACCGATTCGATCGGCGGCTGTACGGGCTGGCCGCTCTGCAACGGGGCGATCATTCCGGTGCTGGAAGGCGCCACGGCGATTGTATTCGTTCATCGCGTCGCCGCTGCTGTGCTGTTTGTACTCGTTCTGCGTCTCGCTTACCTGGCCCGAAGCTATGACGGCGGCTTGCGTGCGGCATGCGCCTGGAGTGCGTATCTCGTTTCCCTGCAGGTTATCAGCGGTGCGCTGCTTGTGTACTCGGTCCAATTTGAGTGGTATTTATTTTCAATTCTGGTTCATGTGCTTGTGATTACGGCGCTGTTTGCCGCGCTTTGCTATGTAAGCATCGAGGCGATGAGAGGCCGAAGAGGAGGTACGACCCTTGACGTTCGATAATTTGCGCTCCTTTCTGGAGCAGCTTCGCAAGGATCACGAGCTGAAGGTCATCGAAGCGCCAGTCGATCCGAATTTGGAGCTCGCAGAAATTCACCGGCGGGTCATCGAGGAGGGCGGTCCGGCGCTTCTCTTTACGAATGTGAAGGGCAGCGCGTTCCCGGTCGTCACCAATCTGTTCGGCACAAGCCGGCGCGTCGATCTTGCTTTCGGTCCGAAGCCGGAGCAGCTGATGAAGGATGTGGTTGGCGCGATGCACACCCTTTTGCCGCCGACTCCGCGGGCAGTATGGGGACATCGGGAGATGATCTTCGATCTGCTGAAGGTCGGCACGAAGCTGGTTGACCGCGCTGAAGCGCCTGTGCTATCGGTTTGCAGGCAGGACCAGCCGCTGCATGGGCTGCCGGTACTGACGAGCTGGCAGGAGGACGGCGGACCATTCGTCACGCTGCCGCTCGTTTATACGGAGCACCCCGAGTCGAAAGCGCATAATCTGGGCATGTATCGCATGCAGGTGTATGACGCTTCGACGACAGGCATGCATTGGCAAATTCACAAGGGCGGCGGCTTCCATTACCATGAGGCGGAGAAGCGCGGTGAGGCGCTGCCGGTTACGGTGTTCCTTGGCGGACCGCCTGCGCTGATTGCGTCTGCGATTGCGCCGGTTCCCGAGCATTTGCCCGAGCTGATGCTGACGTCCCTCATTATCGGCAAAAAGCTGCGGATGGCACAGGACCCGATCGGCGGTCACCGGCTCGTGGCGGAAGCGGAATTCGCGATTGCCGGCAAGGTTCCGCCGCATGAACGGCGGATGGAAGGACCGTTCGGAGACCACTTCGGCTATTATTCGCTTGCGCATGAATTTCCTGTGTTTCACGTTGACCGGGTATGGCATCGGAAGGATGCGATTTATCCGGCAACGATCGTCGGCAAGCCACGCCAAGAGGACTATTACCTCGGCGAGTTCCTGCAGCGCCTGCTGTCTCCGGCGTTCCCGATGGCGATGCCGGGCGTGAAGGATCTGTGGACGTACGCCGAAACCGGCTTCCATCCGCTTGCCGCCGCGGTCGTTCGTGAGAGCTATTCGCGGGAAGCGCTCGTATCGGCTTTCCGTATCCTTGGGGAGGGTCAGCTGTCGCTGACCAAGTTCCTTATTGTGACCGATCGTCCGGTGCGGCTGGATCGATTCGATGAGCTGCTGGAGACGGTGCTGGAGCGATTCCGTCCCGAGACGGATCTGTTCATCTTCGGCAACACGTCCCATGATACATTGGACTATACAGGCACACACTTGAACCATGGGTCCAAGGCGGTGCTCGCCGGTGTCGGACGGGAGCCGATCCGCGAGCTGCCTTCCGTCTATGAAGGGGGGCCCATCGAGGAAATTTCGTCGGCTGAGGTGTATTGCCGTGGCTGTCTCGTGCTGTCCGGTCCTTCGTTCGAGGAAGAGCCTGCGCTCGCCTCGCGCCTCGTGCCTCGGGTGAAGCGCCTTGCCGATTGGCCGCTGATCATTCTGGTGGATGATGCTGCTGTTGCCAAGGACCAAACGGCTTTCCTGTGGACTGTATTTACCCGATTTAATCCGTCGACTGACATGTATGCGGATTTCGCAGTTGATCGTCACCATCTTGCATACCAACTGCCAATCGTAATCGACGCGCGCATGAAGCCGGGCTATCCGGATGAGCTGATTCCGCGAGACGATATTGTCGAGCTTGTGGACCGCCGCTGGAACGAGTATTTCGCCTAAACGAAACTTGAACGGGGGAATCGGATGCTTCGCGTCTTTTTTGGAGAGTCCAAACGTAAGGATGAAGGACTGCTGCTGGAAACCGTACAGGCGGCAATGATGTTTGTCGAGCGGCTCGGCTCTCCGGCCTCCCGTTCCGGCCCGCAGGCTGGACTGGGGATCGAGCTGCACCGGCGGGCGACCGGGCTGATCGACGCGCTGGACGAGCTGGAGCAAAGCAAATATGCAAGCGAGAAGCTCCGTTCATCGGTCCGCGGAACGACGGTGGAAGGCATGACCGACGAGGAACGGAACGTATATCGGGCTTATCTGTACTTTTATAAAAATGGCATCATCCGGGTGTTCTCGCTGCTGGACAAGCTGGGTTATTTTATGAATGAATATTTTGATGTACATACAGAACGCGTCAAGCCGCGCTTCTCATATTTCACGGTACTGCGGGAAATGCGGGAGAAGCGCCGCGAGCAGGAGCTGGTCGAGAGGCTGGATACGTTCAAACGACAATACGAGGTGCCCGTCAAGCGGCTAAGGGAGCAGCGCAATTTCGAGATTCATTCGATTAATTATGAGCTGCTGAACGATTCGGTCAGCTCGCGGAAAGGGATCGATCCGCAGCGATATGTGGAGGATTTGGCGCGGAACGAGGACGACCTGAGGCAGGCGTTCGAGATGGCGGCGAGATCGATGCACGCGGTATTCGGGTATTGCGGTCGCAAGCGGGTTCTGGATGAGATTGTGAGGCGGGGGTCCTGATATGCGATTCGGAGATGGAAGGACGGCGCTGATTACCGGTGGAGCCAGGGGGCTGGGCAGCCGTACGGCGCTCGCGCTCGCGGAGCTTGGCTTCCATATCGCGTACTCGTATGTGCGCAGCCGTTCCGAAGCGGAGGAGCTGGCTGGCAGTCTGGAATCGACCGGCGTTCGCGCTTTGCCGATTCAGGCCGATATGGCGATCCCCGGCGATGTGCAGCGAATGGCGGATCAAGTGGAGCGGGAGCTCGGTCCGATTTCGGTGCTCGTCAACAATGCAGGTCCTTTCGTCAGGGAACGGCGTGATTTTGCCGAATACGACTATGAGGACATCGACTATTTGCTGCGCGGCAATTTGAACGGTGTGCTGCAGCTTAATCGTCTCGTTATCCCGGGTATGCGAGCGGCAGGGTGGGGGCGGATTATCCACTTCGGGTTCGGACATGCGATGGAAGCAAGAGGCTGGCAGCACCGTGCCGTCTATGCCGCGGCGAAGGTGGCGCTTGTGTCGTTTACGAAGTCGCTGGCGCTGGAGGAGGCGCCTTACGGCATTACCGTCAATATGGTATGTCCCGGGGACATTCGCGGCAAGCACAAGGAGCTAAGTATCGATGATGCCCGCACGCTTCGTGATTTGGAAACGCCGCGGGGGCGTCCCGGGAGCGGAGAAGATGTCGCGCGGGTGATCGCCTTCCTGTGCGATGACCGATCGGACTTTCTGACCGGCAACGTGATCGACGTAACCGGCGGACTCGACCCGATCCGCATCATACCGGGCGGCGTAGCTCCGGAGAAACAGTAGGACACAAAAGAACAGATCCCGCAAGGGATCTGTTTCTTTTGTGTGTGTGTAGGAAATTATAGGGGTGACCGCTTTATTCGACGCTTTTGTACGAAAAAACGTACAAAATCTTGGGGGTATCCGCTAGATACGGCATTTTTGTACGAAAAAACATACAAAATCATGGGATTGACCGCTAGATACGGCATTTTTGTACGAAAAAACGTACAAAATCGTGGGGATGACCGCTAGATGCGCCGCTTTTGTATGAGAAAACGTACAAAAGTTAGTTGTATCAATCCCGTTCATTCACCCGTAGGGTGAATTTGTTCTAAATTCCAATTTGAATTAGAATACCTGCATAACCTCGGTAATGCCTTCAACCTCTTCCACCAGTGCACGCTCGATACCCGCCTTCAGCGTAATGGTCGAGCTTGGGCAGCTGCCGCATGCGCCCATCAGCTTCAGCTTGACGATGCCGTCTTCGATGTCGACCAGCTCTACGTCGCCGCCGTCACGCTGCAGGAACGGGCGAAGCTTCTCCAGTACTTCTTGTACTTCATCATATTTGGACGGGTGTGTGCTCTCGCTCATTTGTATCCATCTCCTTTTAGAATTTATTTTAAAGAATTTATAAGATTCCGCAAGGGAACGAGTAAATTCTTTACCAAGGAAAACTACCGCTAAGTCGCGGTCGCTCATCCTTGAGTGGATTTCGATAGAGGTTTTCCTTTTCGTTAAAGAATTTATAAGATTCCGCAAGGGAACGAGTAAATTCTTTACCAAGGAAAACTACCGCTACATCGCGGTCGCTCATCCTTGAGTGGACTTCGATAGAAGTTTTCCTTATTATAATATAAATTGGATCAAAGGGGAAACAGCAATGAGGCCAATCATTGAATTTTGTGCGAGCAATATGCATCACGGGACCGATCGTATTATGAAGCTGTTGGAACAGAATCCCGAATACGACGTTCTCGAATACGGCTGCCTGGGCAATTGCGGGCAGTGTTATATGGAGCCCTATGCGCTTGTCAACGGGAAGGTTGTCGCCGCGGAAACGCCGGACGAGCTGCTCGACAAGATCGAAGCGGCTGTCCGGGAGTGGCTGACAACGTTCGAATAACCTTTTCTAGCTTAACCCAAATGGTTTTTGGACATCCAGAGCACGCCGGATTTCAACACCCGCGGCACGTACCCGACGATGGAGGTGCGGCCCATCAGTCCAAAGCCGGCCTTCTTGCCTAACGAGCCGAGCACGCCCTTCAGCTTGATCTTCGACAAGCGCGGCTTTGTGCCGCCCCACTCCGCGCGCAGCACCTCCGCGATTTGCTTGCCCTGCGCTTCCGCCGCTTGGCCGCTCGGGGAGAAGGGCAGCGCCGCACAGTCGCCCGCCACATACACCTCCGGATA
>JBEPYM010000074.1:0-14858 GCA_041641375.1 Paenibacillus sp. | reverse complement strand
TTACTTTATATATATTCTTTACTTTCTTTACATTCTTTTATTGTAACTCATAAGACGTATCATCACAATGATTCTGTAAGGCCGGTTATGTGTACCGGTCTACAATATATTGGAGGTAAATAATAACTTGATAAAGCACAAAGAAAAGATGTATTGACGAGGTGGGATAAATTTATTAATTGTGGGTATCATTGCGTTCAAACTGATACACAGGAGGTGAACCCTTTGAAATATACACTTGGACGTTGCCTGCTGCATGAACGGTTGGTGGAATCCGGAAAGACCTTGGATTGGCTGGCACAAGAGCTGCTGATGAAACCGGAACGATTGAACGACTATATGGAAAACAAAAGAGTGATGCCGCTCAAGATCGCCCTATCCGTCGCCGATTCCATCGGCTGCGAGGTGCGCGATTTATACGAATTAACGACGAATGCATAATTTGTCGGGTCGGTTCAGAAGGGCTTATCGTTGGTCAGGCGGCCATCGCCAGTGATCGGAATGGCTTCACCGAGGAAGGTCGGCTTCGGCTTCAGCAGGTGAACAAAGACGAAGTCCTTGTTTCGTGCCAGCAGCTCGCGAGCCTCATAACGCAGCAAATCGGGGTAACGACGCCGGTCGGATGCGACGCCGTATGCCTCCAGCCCGAGCTGACGAGCAATATACACGGCTCGCTTCAAGTGAAATTCCTGCGTGACAATCGTTACCCTGTGCACCTGGAACACCTCTTTCGCCCGGTACAGGCTGTCGTAGGTGCTGAAGCCCGCATGATCCATAAAGACGTCCTCATCGCGTAGTCCATTCTCCAGCAGAAATTTCTTCATCGGATTGACCTCGTCATAATCGGTTCGACCGTGATCGCCGCTGACAAGCAGCTTCGGCGCTCTCCCCCCCGGCTTTGCCTTGTGCACATCCAGCGCTGTCAACAGCCGATCACGCAGCATCACCGACAGCCCATACTGCGGATGTACAAATGCGCCAAGCACGAGCACAGCATCCGTCTCGGGAACGTCCCCAGCGCTGAACAGATGCGGCTCGGATTGTTTGGAAACATATCCATACACCCCAATTACGCCGGCTGCAGCAGCCGCCATAAACAAAACAGCTGCAGCAACCGCTCGCGTGAACCGTCTGCGAATCCAAGCCGTGGCCGGCCTCAAGCTGCTCTTGGTGCGGGTGTAGCCGGTACTGCCGCCAACGGGTTCACCGTTCATCCGAATCATCCTTTCAATCTAGAAGAAATCCGCCAAATACGTGTCATGGTTGGGAAGCGCCGTATCCCATAACCGGATCGCCTCGTCGTCTCCTTGAAGAAGGCCCGCACCGCGCAGAAACGCCGGCCTTGCCGCTCCGATCAGCATCGAGCTGAGCTCGGAAATACCGCACCGAATCCCTTCCCCTGCCTTCCCGTCAGACAGCAGCTCCGCATGTCCGTCCACGCCGATCCGCAAGCGGTACTCCCCATCGTTCCAAGGAGCGGCAGCATCCGTGAGCGACACTCCCAGCTCCAGTCCTGCAGCTGCTGCGGCAAACCGATACTTCGGCAGAAACGCTCTCGCATCCACGACCCGGAACATAAAGTATGGCTCCGTCTCTTGTTGGAAGCGCGGATTTTTGACCAATAGAGGCAAACGATCCGAGCTCGGCAGCGTCAGCTTCATCGTTTTTGCCATGGAATCGTGGTTGGCTGCGAACGCAAGCAAGCCGGCACGGGCATCATCGTCAAGCCATATGAGCTCATGCACCTTCATTTCACGATCAGCGACCTTATACAGGATATATCCCTTCGGTTGTCCTTGCGCATCCTCGTAGACAGCCGCTTGTCCCTTCTTGCGCTGCAGGACAGAGACGTCCCACCACCAAGCGTCGCGGTCCACCATGCCATTAAATCCTTTGGCATATTGACGATACAGCCCGTTGAGAAGTTCAATCCTTTCTGCAGCATTCACGCGAAGCACCCTGCCGCCGCTTCGGCCTCTGAACGCATGCAAATCGGCAATATGCGAGGCATCCAGCGTGTAATGCTTCAGCTCCGTCATCATGGCCCATCCGTATTTGTGATAAAAATCGAATGAGAACGGAGCCAGCATCGATACTGCTTCCCCGCGCGACTTCATCAGCGCAAGCCCTTGCTTCAGCAGCGCATCCACTTTCCCGCCGCGCCGATACTCGGGCCATGTTGCAACTCCGGCTACGCCGCCCATCGGATACACTTCACCGCCAATCCACATCCTCATTTGCAGGAAGGTCGCCTTGGCCGCCAGCCTCTCATTCTCAAACCAGCCAAGCGTCCACTCCGGCGGAAAGATCCTCTTTTTCTTCTCAAGCTCTTCCGGTGTCATCACATATTGAAAGGCAAACTGAGAGAGTTCCAACGACTCTTCCAAATCCTCTTCTCGCAAGCTTCTCAATTCCGCAGTCATCTCGGATCATTCCTTTTCCTCGTATTCTCTTATTTCCCATGGCAAATTGGCAATTGGCAATTGGCAACATTTACAGCTAAATTTCCTGAATTGGATTCCTTATAATAGAGAAGGAAGAGTCACATTCCAATTCTACCATACATCAGGAGGGACTACAGCCAAGATGAAAATCATAGGGACACGCAAGATCGCCATATTCGCACTCAGCACCTTGCTCGCAGCAGGATCCAGCCTCGCGCTTCCGCCTTCGACTGCCGATGCGTCCGCCGCCGAAATTGTCGCCTCGGTGAATATGAGAACGCAGCCATCGACCTCATCCACGACCATTCGAACCTTAAAAACATCCGAAACCGTTACGATTCTGTCCCAGGTGAACGACTATTGGTACAAAATCAGCGATTCCTCCGGCAGGGTAGGTTATGTTTCAACAAACAGCAAGTATATTCAACCACAGGCCAATACTGCTTCGGTCATCAAGAACGTCTCATTCCGAAAAGCGCCATCGACCACCTCGGAACGAATTCGTTACCTGCAGCAGGGCGAAGATATTGTCATACTGGATGAGGTTAACGATTACTGGTACAAAATCCAGGATTCCAGAGGGGTCATCGGATATGTGACCACGAGCGACACATATATCGACTCCGATTACGGCCCCGTCTCCAAGCCGCCTGCCGCTCCGGCCCCATCCACAAGAAGCGCGACGATCGAGAAGGTCGTCAACGCAGGAATCAAATACTTGGGCACGCCCTATGAATTCGGCTCGGACCGCAACTCCACCCGAACGTTCGACTGCTCAGATTTTGTGAGACGCATCTACATCGAGGGAGCAGGCATTACCTTACCTTCCAACTCACGCTCACAAGGCGATTACATAAAGCAGAACAAGCATAATATCCAAACTGATTGGAAAAAGCTGAAGCGCGGCGATCTGATGTTCTTTATGTCTTACAAAGGATCTAGCGAAAGCGATTATCGAGGTATCAAAAAATCGACAGCCACCATTACTCATGTCGGTATGTATCTTGGCAACGGAAAAATGATTCAGACGTTCTCGACAGCCTCAGGCGGTGTGACGATTGTCGATATCGGCAGCAATCATTGGGAGTACCGCTTCCTGTTTGGCGGCAGCGTGCTTCCATAATGAAAGAAACGGTGCACTGCGAATGTAGCTTCGCGGCGCACCGTTTCGTCGTTATACGATTAATGAATATCCTTCTTCCGGAACCGACCTCCGCGCACATCATGGATGTTGCCAATGGCTAGAAATGCCGTCGGATCAAGCTCCTCGACTATGGACTTCAGCTTCGCTTCCTCCAGCCGGGTAATGACACAAAAAATTACATTTTTACGCCCCCCGGTAAACCCGCCTTCCCCATGCAAGTACGTCACGCCGCGCCCAAGGCGGCTTAGCAGCGCGTCCCCGATATCCCGATAGCTCTCGGAAATAATCCAAACCGCTTTCGACTCATCGAAGCCTTCGATGGTAATGTCAATCATCTTGAATGCAATATAGTAGGCGATCAAGGAATACATGGCTCGATCCCAGCCAAAGACGAAGCCGGCGCTTCCCAGGATGAACAGGTTGAAAAACATGACCACTTCGCCGACGGAGAAAGGCACCTTCTTGTTGGCCAATATCGCGATGATCTCGGTTCCATCCAGCGAACCGCCCGATCGGATCACAAGTCCGACACCGATCCCGAGAATAATCCCTCCAAAAACAGCCGCCAGCAGCGGGTCGATCGTTATCGGCTCGATATCGTGCAGCAGCGCGGTGCCGACCGACATCACCGTTACTCCGTATAACGTAGAAAGCGCGAACGTCTTGCCGATTTGCTTATAGCCTAGGAAAAGAAACGGTAAATTAAGAAGGAATAGAAATAGGCCGAGGGGAATTTTGGCAAGAAACGATAAAATGATCGAGATGCCAACGACACCGCCGTCAATAATTCGATTCGGAACAAGAAACATCTCGAGCCCAATTGCTACGAAGGAGGCTCCCAGCGTAATGAAGACGGCCCGCCGAAGCAGTTTTGCCAGTGTTTCCTTTCGGTGCTGCGGCAAAGGCTTGCCGCCGGGTTTCTTACTGGTTGCTTGTGTACCCATTCGGGATTCCTCCGTATTCGCCATAGCCACGTCAAATCCTATTGTAGGGATTTCTCACCATGGTGACAAGAGTAAAAAGGAGAACAAATACGAAGGAATCCGAATAGGATCGCCCATAGCCGTCAACCGATCAGGTGGCGCCTTGCACTGCCTTAACCGGCTCTAGCTTTACCGCGCAAATTTTAAATTCGGGCATTCGCGAGATGGGATGGAGCGCATCATTGGTGATCAGGTTGACTGACAGCTCGCCGCCCCAATGAAAGGGAACAAAGACGGCGCTCGGATGAATGTCTTCCGTAACGCGAACGGGAAAGACCGCAGCTCCCCGGCGGCTCGTAATGCGTATTTGATCGTAGGGCCGCAAACCGATTCGTTCGGCTGCAAGTGGATGGAGCTCGGCGACCGGAACACCGCCCTTCTGCATCAGCTGCTCCGTCCTGCGCGTCTGCGAGCCGCTCAAATAATGATTGGCTACCCGCCCCGTCGTCAGAATGTACGGATATTCGTAGCTCGTCGTCTCGGCCGGTATTCCCGGTGTAATGCCGAACAACACCGCTTTCCCATCGGGGTGAGAGAAGCGCTCCCGGAACATCATTGGCGTTCCCGGATGCGACTCATCCGGGCACGGCCAGAATACACCCTTCTCCGCCTGCAGCCGATCATAAGAAATGCCATTATAATCGGCTTTGCCTCCCGCCGTTGCAAGGCGCAGTTCGTTAAAGATCGCCTCCGGCGATTCGAATGCAAATTTGTCGCCGGCTCCTAGCCTTTCTGCAAGCTCGCACACAATCTGATAGTCCAGCCTTGCATCCCCGGGAGGATTCATCACCTTCGGACGATGAAAGACGCGCCCCTCCAGATTGGTCAGCGTACCTTCCGCTTCCAGGAAAGAGGAGCCCGGCAGCAGCCAATGCGCCTCGCGGGCGGTTTCCGTCTCGAACATATCGATGACAACCAGCAGCTCGAGCTTGCGCAGCGCCCGCTCCACCAGCTTGCTGTTTGGCGATGAGACAAGGGGATTGGATCCCACTATGATCATGGCTTTAATGGTGCCTTCATCTATTTTCTGAAACAGCTCGTAAGCCGACACCCCCTTGCCGGGCAAGCTGTCCGGATCGACACCCCACACGGCGGCAACATGCTTACGCGCTTCCGGATCTTCAATCAGCCGGTAGCCCGGCAGCTGATCCGCCTTTTGCCCATGCTCGCGCCCGCCTTGCCCGTTCGCTTGACCGGTTACCGAGCCAAAGCCGCAGCCGGGACGTCCGATCTTGCCTGTCAGCAGCGCAAGGTTAATATAGCTAAGCGTATGCTCCACGCCGTTCACCTGCTGCTCCAGGCCGCGCGCCGTCAGCACGATGCCTGTTTCGGCCTTGGCGAAGCCTCTCGCAATGGCGCGCAGCTTCTCCTTCAGGATGCCGGTATACCGTTCCACCCGGTCCGGCGTAAAATCCTTGACAGCCGCCTCCAGCTGCTCAAACCCTGTCGTACGGCTGCGAACGAACGCCTCGTCGTACAGCTTCTCGTGAAGAATAACGTTGAGCAGTCCATTCACAAACACGGAGTCAAAACCTGGCTGCAGCCGCACATGAATGTCGGACAGCTTGGAGGTGGCTGTCTGACGGGGATCGACCGTGACGATAATCGCGCCTTTTTTCTTAGCCGCTGTCAGATACGACATCATCGTCGGCTGGCATTCGGCAATATTCGTGCCGGCCAGAATGATGTACTTCGCCTCCGGAATTTCCGACAGCGGCATCGACAGGCCGCGGTCCACGCCGAACGCGCGCATCTGAGCCGCCGCCGCAGAAGACATGCAGTATCGTCCGTTGTAGTCAATATATCGGGATTTCAATGCGACCCGCGTAAATTTCCCAAGCAAATAACACATTTCGTTCGTTAATGATCCTCCGCTAAATACCGACACAGCGTCAAATCCATCTTTCGCCTGTATTCGACTTATTTCCCCGGAAATGATCGTCATCGCATCGTCCCAGCCCGCCGGTGTCCAACCATCCTCCGACCTGCGGAGAGGAACAAGCACACGCTCCTCACGGAACGCGTGCTCGGCGGAAAAATAGCCCTTCTGACATAGGCGGCCGGTCGCTACCGGGAAATCGGGGCTCGGCTTAACAGTAAAGCCGGTCCCTTCCTTGCCGGGCTGCAGTGTAAGCCCGCACTGCATACTGCAAAAGCAGCAGTGCGAGGTCATTGTTGTCCCAACCGTTACCGTCATTTTGTCTCCCCCCATCCTCCAGTCCCCTGCATCCGTTTCATCGGATTGTCAGCGCATTACAGCTCGATCCACACGATGTCGTTCTCGATTCGAACGCGGTACGTTTTCACGCAGCCCGTATCCGGCTTCTGCACTTCCCCGCTTGGCAGGTGAATTTTCCGATCATGCATCGGGCAAAAGACATACTCGTCGCACACGATCCCTTCCGCCAGCACGCCCTGCTTGTGCGGACAACGGTTATGCAGCGCTCGCACAGCGCCACTGGCCAGCCGGAATACGGCGATCTCGCGTTTGCCGATTCGCACTGTCTTGCCGGTGCCGACCGGCAGCTCGCTGTATGAAGCGACCGCTACCGCGCGGCTGCCGGGTACCAATTCCTTCTCCTCAATCGCCATCGCTTCCGCCCCCCCTTTATGGTTTCGCCGCTGACATCGGCGACTTCTCTATGACCTCGTAAAGCGCCTTCTGTATGCCATCGCTCTCTACCGCTTCCTTCCATGGATCCTTCGTCGCAGCAAGCGCCTCATCGATCCGTTCGCGGAGCGAAGCCCGCTTCGTTTCATCCGCCAGCACCTCGCGGATATGCTCCAGGCCGACCCGTTCCACCCACTCAGACGTCCGTTCCCCGTAAATGCCGGTTTCCCGGTAATACTGAAGGTAAGCTTCCGTGTAGGCAATCACCTCTTCTTCCGTCTTAACCGTCATGAGTAAGTCGCCAACTCGCACCCTCACCCCTCCGTTGCCGCCCGCGTACAGCTCCCAGCCGCCGTCCACGGAAACGACGCCCAAATCCTTGATGCCGGATTCCGCACAGTTGCGAGGACAGCCGGATACGGCCATCTTTACCTTCGCCGGCGTATTCAGCCGCTCGAAGCGCTTCTCCATCTGGATGCCCATCCCCATCGCATCGCCGGTTCCGAAGCGGCAATACGTATCGCCGACACATGTCTTGACGGTCCGCAGCGCCTTCGCGTATGCATAGCCGGAAGGCATATCGAGATCGGCCCACATGCCGACCAAATCCTCTTTCTTCACACCCAGCAGGTCGATGCGCTGACCACCCGTCAGCTTGACGGTCGGCACGTCATATTTCTCAGCCACCTCGGCAATCCGCTTCAGCTCGACCGGTGTCGTCACGCCGCCGTAAATCCTCGGTACGACCGAATACGTGCCGTCCTTCTGGATATTGGCGTGCATCCGTTCGTTGACGAAACGCGAGGTGCGGTCATCTGCATATTGAGCCGGATTCAGCATACCCAGGTAATAGTTGACGGCGGGGCGGCACTTGGAGCAGCCCTCGGGGTTTTCCCAGCCAAGCACATGGAATACTTCACGGACATTCGTCAGTCCCTTGTCAGCAATCCCCGCAAGCACCTCCTCACGGCTCAGCGGCGTACAACCACATATCGTCTTTTTCTCGGCGGCCGTCTTATCATAGGCGTCACCGAGCGTATGCGCCAGCAGCTCGCCTACGAGCGGCTTGCAGCCGCCGCAGGAGCGGGAAGCCGAGGTGCAGTTTTTTACCTCATCGACCGTCGTCAAGCCTTGCTCCCGGATGGCCGAGCATATCGTCCCCTTCGAGACGCCGTTGCAGCCGCATATGATGGAATCGTCGCTCATTTCAGCAACGGAGCCGCCCGTAGAAGCACCGCCGACGCCCGGCTCGCGGAGCAGCGCGGTTTTCTCCAAGCCTGTAATGTCCGTACCGTTCTTGATCATCTGCAAGAGGCGCGACGAATCCGATGTATCACCGAACAACACCGCACCAACCACTTTTCCGTTTTCTACGAGCACCTTTTTGTATATACCCGTAAACTCGTCGTGCACCTTGATCGCCTTCGTGCCGGGACCGTCCATAAACTTGCCCGCCGAGAAGACGTCCACGCCGGAAACCTTCAGCTTCGTATAAACCACCGAGCCTTCGTACGGCTTCGTCTCAACTCCGGCCAGATGCTTCGCCAGCACAGCTCCCTGCTCGTAGAGCGGCGCCACCAAGCCATACGCGATCCCCCGGTGCTGCGCACACTCGCCCACCGCGTACACATCCGGCGCGCTTGTACGCAAATAATCGTCGACTACGATTCCTTGCGCCAGCTCGATCCCCGCTTCCTTCGCAAGCTCAACGTTCGGACGAATGCCAACGGCCATGACTACCAGATCGCCTTCCGTCCACGTGCCGTCCTTGAATTTGAGCCCCTCGACCCTTTTGCCTCCGATAATTTCTGCCGACTGCTTTTCCAGCAGGAAATGCATACCCTGTGCTTCCAGCGCCTCCTGCAGCATATGGGAAGCCGTCACATCCAGCTGACGCTCCATAATTGCGTTGGTAATATGCACGACATCGACCTTCATGCCGAGGTTAAGGAACCCGCGCGCCGCCTCCAGTCCCAGCAGTCCGCCGCCAATGACAATCGCCTTCTTGTATTGCTTGGACGCTTCGATCATCAGCTCGCAATCGCGTATGGTCCGGTACGCCATGACGCCTTCCTTGCCGGCACCGGGCAATGGCAGCATGAACGGATTCGAGCCGGTTGCCAGGATCAGCTTGTCGTAAGGAACGATCCGTCCTTTATCGCTTGTCACGATCCGTCTTTCAGTGTCAAGGCCGACCACCGCTTCGCCGGACAGCAGGGTGATCCGGTTGTTCTCATACCATTCGAACGGGTTGAGCACGATATCATCAACCTTGGAATCGCCTGCCAATACGTAGGACAACAAAATCCGGTTATAGTTCGGATACGGCTCCGCCCCGAAAATTGTAATGTCATATTTGTCCGGCGCCAGCTTGATCAAGTGCTCCAATGCGTTAACCCCCGCCATGCCGTTGCCGACCATGACCAACCTTTGTTTGGACGTTGCCATATGCAGCGACTCCTCTCGTTTTTGTTTAGCTACGAACTTCCACCTTAGCCTTGCCGCCTGTGCCGATCCATGATTTTCTCCATTGAAGCTGCAGGATTGCAACGAGCGCAATACATGACGCCGCGATCAGGCTCAATACGAGAAAGCCGGGTGTGAAGGAACCCGTCGCGAGCTTCAGATTGCCGAGGATCTTTGGCAGGAAAAATCCGCCCAAGCCTCCCGCCGCTCCCACGATGCCGGTAATGACGCCGATCTCCTTCTGAAATCGTTGGGGCACCAGCTGAAACACCGAACCGTTGCCCATGCCCAGCGACATCATCGCTACAAACAGCAGCAAAGTGACGACCGGGAGTGACGGCAGCGTTGAGATTGCCGCCATCATCACCGCGACTGCGGCATACAGAATCACCAGCATCCGCACACCGCCGATCCGATCGGCGAGATAGCCCCCTACCGGCCGGAAGAAGCTGCCCGCAATGACGCATATGGTGGTGAAATCCGATGCCCGAACAGGCGACAAACCGTACTGCGTGTTGTAAAAAATGGTTAGATAGCTCGCCATGCCGACGAATCCTCCGAAGGTAACGCTGTACAAAATACAGAAAAACCAGGTGTCACGCTGTCCGAGTACGGCTGCATAGTCAGCCAGCTTCTTGGGCGCAGGCTGATTCGGGCTGTCCTTGGCAAGTGCGGTAAAGATTAGAAAGGTGAGGATGACTGGGATGAGCGCAAAGCCGAATACGATATGCCAATCCCCATAATGCTGCGCGATCCGGTTTGCAAACAGCGTCGTGATGACCGTGCCGCTATTGCCCGCTCCGGCAATTCCCATCGCAAGTCCTTGGTATTGCGGCGGATACCAGCGAGATGCCAGCGGCAGCGCTGCGGCGAAAGAAGCGCCGGCGACACCGAGCAGCAGTGCAACGATGTAAAGCTCGGTCATCGTATGTGCAAACTGCCAGGCCCACACGAGCGGCACCATCGTAATGATCAATCCGATCTGTCCGGTGCGTTTCGGCCCGATGTAGTCCGTCATCCATCCGAGTACGAGCCGCAGGATCGAGCCGCCCAGCACCGGAAGCGCGACGAGATTCGCCTTCTGCGCCGCATCGAGCTGATGCTCGTTCGCAATAATGACGGCGAGCGGTCCGAGCAGTACCCAAACCATAAAGCTGATATCGAAATATAGGAAGGAACTGAAAAGCGATGGCTTATGACCTGCCTTGAGAAAACCGTGTTTATCCACGTGGACATCCTCTCCTTGTTCTCTACATAATGAAAGGCCAACGCATGGGTGACGTGCCCGGCTTCATCAGCAGGACTGCACTCTACGCGTTGGCCTCGTTGCCCGATGCGAATACATCCTTGTATTCGACATTACGTTATAGGTGGGGTGAGGGTCACATCTTTGTGACCTGTTTGAATTATAAAATAACTCCTGTTACATGTCAATATAGTTAACACAAAAAAATGTATCCTCATAAAATGGGTCTGTGTGTTATATTATTGTTAACTATATTGTCACATGACAGGTGGTGGCCCTATGCTACAATCGTTCCTCATCGTTCGCGACCGGATCCCTGCTCCCCTTGCAGCAACGAAATTGTCGCCAGCTATGGAAGAGCAAGCTGAGCATGACGAGGGAGGCGACCTGCCAATCGGCGATGGAGCCGGCATTGAGCGCTTGCTGCTGCAGGCAGGCTTTCGGTATGCAACAGCTTCCGAACCAGCCGCATATGCCGCGCGCATCAGCCATGCGGATGCCGTTATTCTTTCCCTGCCCATGAGCGAACTCGGAAAGGCGGCCTCGCAGCTTCTGGGACACAAGTCGCTGCCGCTGCTCTGGTGGTGCGAAGAACCGGATGTTTCCTATGATTGTAAGATTGATGCCGATATCGACGCGATCCTGGTACCGGGTATGACGGTCGCACAGCTCCACTGCGCCTTGTTCGTCGCCACTCGTCATTATTTGGGACGGACACAGTGGCTGAAGGAACGCGAGCAGCTGCTGGCGCGTCTGGAAGAGCGCAAGTGGATTGACCGCGCCAAGGGCATCTTGTCCGAGATCAAGGGCATCAGCGAGGTGGAGGCGTACGATTTTCTGCGCAAGCAGGCGATGAATGAACGCAAGCGTCTTGTCGACGTTGCCGTATCGATTGTCAAGGTGTATGATTTGCTCAGGGAACAGGACAGAGGAGGCAAAAAACGATGACGATGATACCCTTATTGAAGGAAGTCGGTCGCGGGAAACGCGGTGCGAAGGATTTGAGCGGCGAGGATGCACGGCGAGCGGCGGAGCTGATCTTGTCAGGGGAGTCAACCCCCGCCCAGAACGGCGCATTCCTCGTTGCCGAACGTATCAAGATGGAGAGTGTCGATGAGCTGATGGCCTTCGTCGATGCCCTCCGTGAGCGCTCCTTTAAGCATCCAATCCATGGCTCAATCGATTGCGCCGGTCCCTACGACGGTCGTGCAAGGTCGTTCTTTGCCACACTGCCGACCGCTTTCGTGCTGGCGGCGTGCGGACTGCCTGCAGCACTCCATGCCAGCCCATCGCTTCCGCCCAAGTGGGGGGTTACATTATGCGATGTAGTCGGAGAGCTCGGCATTCCATGGACAAAGCTTTCACGTGAAGCATTCATCGATGCAGCCGGCCGATCAGGCGTATTGTTCGCACCTGCGGAGCAGTGGTGCCCGCCGCTCGCACAGCTGCGTGAGTTGCGGGAGGAGCTCGGCCTTCGCACTGTGTTCAATACGGCGGAGAAGCTGCTTCGTTATACGGATGCTCCCTATATGGCAATGGGTGTTTTTCATGGCACTGTATTTGAGAAAATGGCGGAGCTCGTCGGGAGACTCGGCGTGAAGCGGGCGATTATCGTGCAAGGCGCTGAAGGCTCAGAGGATTTGACGGCGGAGAAGCGTACACGCTGCTACCTTGTCGAGGGCGATCGTTACGATCTGCACATTATCGATCCGGAGCTGTACGAGCTGCAGGTCGAGCCTGCAGCGGAGGAGATCGATCGCGACGCTTCCTATCACGCCAGAACCGCACTGTCGATCTTGAAGCTCGATCAGGCGTCCCCCGCCGAATATCATATGGTTCTGCTGAACAGCGCAGTGAGACTATGGGTCGCGCAGGCGGTCGAATCGATTGAGCAGGGGCTCGAAACGGCGCGGGAAGCGCTTGAAACAGGGGCGGCAATGCGCAAATTCCAGCAATGGACGGACGCATTGCGATGACGAGGGACGTCGCCGGACTTCCGCTGCACGGCGTATTGCTTGCGGGCGGCAAGAGTGTGCGCATGGGTGTCAATAAGGCGCTGTTATCCGTCGACAATGCGGGAACGCCGCTGATTGAGCACATCGCCGGGCAGATGGAGGCGATCGTTAGCGGCAGGCTCATCATTGCGCTGGCGAACCAGGAGCAGCATGTACATTACCCGTTCCTCCAGCAGGTGGAGTTTGTGTATGACCGGCTCGGCGAAGGACCGATGGCCGGTCTTTATGCCGCGTTATCCGCACTGCCGAAAGACGGCGGTTATGCATTCGTTACGGCTTGCGATATGCCGACGCTGTCGTCCGAGCTGGTCGGCCACATGCTGCAAGAAGCGCTGACGCATAACGCGGATATTTGCGGCACGGCTAACGAGCCGTTCCACGCCTTGTATCATCCGCGAATTGCGCCGCTGCTGGAACGACTTCTCGCCGAAGGCAGCTTTCGCATGCGCTCTCTGTGGAGCGCCGTGCGTGCTTGCGAGCTCGATGCCTTGCCGACTCAGGACGTTTATACGAACCTGAATACCCCCGGCGATTATTTGCAATTTCTTGGCCGTACCCACAAGGGGGACAAGTCGTAGACGACGCGGCCGTTAACCTTGGAACGAAGCTTGAATCATGCTGTACACCCACTCCGCATCATGTATGGCTTCATTTGCATCCTCAATCGTATATTCTTCAGAGGGAATAAAATCTTCCGCCCCATAGAAACTCAACTCTCTTTCCTTACGCAACCGCTTCGAAATGAATTGTATCCTAGAAAGGTTGTCAGAGAGATGGGTCGGAAGGAGATTTTGGTGGGAAGATAATGTTTTACCGACATCGTGTATTTTTGGAACTTCTACTCCAATTGCCCTCAACACCGCTTTTAACAGGAGCTCTACCACCTCTTGAGCCTCTCTGACGACATCGGAATAGGATTGTTCGTCACGATAGAAATGTAAGGCCTTAATTCGTACTTCCGATTTTTTGAGATAAGAAATCGTCAATTCATCCTTCTTCATAACGTCACCCCCCCCAAATAGCGGGTAAATTGCCACTCCCAAGAATTGTTTCGACGCAATTTTGTCGCGTTTACATCAAGTAGAAGCTGTTTTGTTGCAGCAATAATTCTTTCTAAGTATTTGTCAGGATCATAAACCAATATATGGCTGTCAACAAAATCACTATAAATGGTTTGAAAGTGCATCGCTTCATTGCAAGTGAGAATATAGGGCGATAGCTCGCATAATATGAAATCATTCTCAAACAGTTTTTGCGCTTCGGGCTCTAGAGGCATCTCAATATGGGTGATAAAGTCAGAAATCCTTTGGCTGCGCCCCACCGTTGAACGGAGGATGATCAAGAGATCCAAATCTGAATTTGCCCGATTATCAAGTCTGGCGTACGAGCCGTAAATAGCGAGACCCGACAAATTGTCGCCATAATGCTTTTTAATTTGTATTAATGTGTTATCTACATAGGATTGATGAGCTGAACAAAAAAAACGCATTTGATGCGAAGGAACATTCAAATTCGTAGCCCCCTCCCATAACTGATTCCAACAATGCAATATTACCATAGTATTCTTATTTTCCTAAATTATATTTCGTGTATGTTTAGGCTGTGTCCTCATCCTGATGTAGCTTCGGTTCTTTTGCTTATGTCATTTCTTCCCCGCGAGCCAGTCGGCCAATGCTTCAATAGACGCAGCATCAAGCCTCTTGGCAAAGCCAGGCATATCGCCGCTTCCATCCGTAATCTGCTTGACGAGCTGTTCTTTGGACATTTTGGCACCGATTTTTTGCAGCCCCGGGCCGTATTTCCCTTCCAAATTTACCCCATGGCACGCCATGCAGCTGCTCTTGTACACTGTTTCTCCCTTAACCGGGCTGCTTACTGTTGCTGATGCTGCTGGCGCCGGAGCCGCTGGTGCGGGCTGCGTCGGAGCCGCTGGTGCGGGCTGCGTCGGG
>JBEPYM010000073.1:0-14910 GCA_041641375.1 Paenibacillus sp. | reverse complement strand
GGGGAAACCCTCTCTTAGTACTTTTATAGGAGGGATGAAGAATGAAATATAAGGTACTAAAACCGATTATGTATCATGGAAAAGTCATTACTGATGGGGAGATCGAGCTCGATAAAGAGCAGGCAGAACGTTTGTTAGAACTTGAAGCTGTAGAGGAGCCAAAAAAGAAGCGCGGGTCCGGCGATGATCAAGCAGATACGGCTCAGTAGGGGGTCATTTAGATGTCCACCATAGATGTTTCCTCGGTAGCAATGTGGATCGATGAGAACATGCTAGATAAAACCGCATGGACGGAAGCGGAACGGCCAGACATTGCGGTTACCCAATCCATACGGAATCTGAACCGGTGGTACCCTGGGGTAGAACTTACGGATGAGATAGTGGCTTACCAGTCCATTTGGGAGCTGCAAGGATTAGATCCGGCTCTTAAGTTTCAAAAACAGGGCGTAAAATCGATCAGAGAGCGCGGAGATGAGATTAATTATGGGGATAGGGATAAAGTATCCCCCGAGGTTAAAGAACTGCTAGGAGCGCCGCAGGATAAGTCTGAATACGTTCCTTTGTTTGGTGGTGAGCTCTTATGAGCATATTTGGTTACCCGGCCAGGGTCACCCATTTTCAAGCTTCCATCGATCAATGGGGACTGGTAACCGGATATACCCAGGCAGAGAAGAGGGCAAAGGTCATTGAAGAGCAGAAAATCATTAAGAATGGAAAAGGCGAAGAAGTACAATCTATCGCTGAGATCCACCTTGATGGAGTTCACCTGCTTACTATGCAGGACTATTTTGAATACGTGGATGGTCTTGGTGATAAGATTAGATTCAATGTGATTCATACAGTGCCGCTGAAGTTCTTAGGGACCGATCGTGTAAAGAAGGTGATCATCTATGCCTAAAGATGTTTTCAGTTTCTCGTTTGAGGGAATAGAAGCATTCACCAAGCGGCTTGATGAGATTTCGAATCAAATCGACCAGAGGATTGAAGAAACCCTGATGGAGCTGGCAGAGAAAGTGATCCATGATGCTAAACGACTTGCTCCATTGGACAGTGGGGATCTTGAGGCATCGCTTCATGTTGGTGATGTCAAAAAGGAGATTGGCAGAATCTACGTTGAATTTGGGAACAGTCCAGAGACGGACGATTATGCCGTCCCCCAACACGAAGGGTTCAGGAAGACCAAAAGTGGGCAAGTCATCACGTTTTCTCCAGGGGAAAAAACCTTGAGCGAACCTGCTTACATGGGGTATCAGCCGGGGAAAAAGTATCTGGAGAATGCTTTGAAGATCAATGAAAAACTGATTATCAAAGAGTTGAGAAAGGTCATGGAAGGAGGTTAATCGTGCTTGCTAAACACTTGATTGATTACCTCTCAAATCAGGGATTTAATGTCTTTCCTCAGCCAAACTTCATTCCAGCCGAGATCCAAGAGAGCCAGTTACCGGCTCTTTTTGTTTTTGGTACAGGTGGATATGGTCCGGATGAAATGCTTCCTGTCACTAACCCAACCTTCCAAGTCATTGTAAAGGGAAAGAACTTTAAGAATGACCCCATGCAAATGACGTCTACCGAAGAAATAGCACAGCAAGTAATCACTCTGTTCCACCAAAAAGACAACTATGTCATTGGTGAAACCCATGTTTACGCTAGTCAAGCCATCCAAAGCAATCCTATCCCTATTGGATTGGATGATAAGGACAGGCCAGTATATTCAACGAATTTTCTTTTTAAAGTGAGGGGGTAATAAGCATGGGAGATACAGCAAAAGTATATTTAGGCCCAGCGAAAGTTAGCTACGGAGCCACTTCTCCATCTGTATTCGATTTAACTAAAGGTGTAACACTGTCTTACTCGCAGTCAACACAGCCCGTAACAGTCGACCAATTCGGTGAACAACCAATTAAAGAGATCGTTACGGGTCAAGCGTTGACAGTAGAGGTTGCTATTGCAGAGAGCGATTTTTCAAAGCTGACAAAAGTGATCCCGGGTTCAACTTATGATGTAGCTACGAAGACATTGACCGTAAAAAATGCAGTAGGGATTGATTTGTTATCCATTGCAGACCAACTGAAAATTGAGCCTAACGTAGCCGGGGCTTTTGATACCATCACAATTGCAAAGGCAGCTCCGAGACCAAACGTTTCACGTGCCTTCACGCCTACGGGTGAACAGGTTTATAACATTACGTTCACGGCTTATCCAGAAGCAAATGGAGATATCGCTGAATTCGTTGAGCCAGCTTAAATAAACTTAGGCGGCCTTGCTAGGTCGCCTAATCTATTTCACGGAGGTTAATATGCTATTGAAAAGAAATACAGAAGATTTTGCTTACATCGGTGGGCAAAAGGTTGAAGTTAAAAAGCTACCCGTAGTTAAATATCAGCAGATTTTTGGGGCTCTTAATCAACTGCCGGGTATTATTTTTTCGGCTATGACAGAATCAAATAAAAAGAATATCGGGGCTATTATGATTGCTGCTGTCGATGTATGTTTTGACGAAGTGGTTGAAATATTAGCAATTGCCAGCGGTTTGGACAAAGCATATATCAAAGAAAATGCCGCTCTGGATGAGATGGTCGACTATGTATATAAATTGATTCAGAAGAACAACTTTCCAGAAACGCTAAAAAAGTTGAAAGCCGCCGGAAATCTGTTGTTTCCCCAAATGACAGTTCCGGAAAAAGCCGATCAGACTCAGGCTTAACGGTTGATGAATGGTTAATAGAAGTGAGCGTAGAACTGGGTGTAAGTCAGAGAGTGCTTGAGACGGAATATTATATGGTGGATTTGCCTTTGATTATCCATGAGAAGAGAAGGCTAGATGCACTAAAGACTCTAGAACAAATAAATGTTAATGGTTTACCCTATATGGAAAAAGATCAACAGACGAGCATATTAGAAGCCTTAAGGGAAAAGGCTGGCTATGCCGATCATATTCCTGGTGGTCCAGATCTGGAAGGATTAGCGAAACTTAAATCGATGTTATCTCGTAAGTAGTGTTGTAATAATATTCCACGGGTTATAAAATGGTGGAAAATACTTACGGGAGCTGGACACTATGGAAAATAGGAATAATATCGCTCAAATCATTCAGTTTCTATCCATCATCTCAATTGTTGCGGGACTAGGGTTTGGAATGTACACCTTTGGAGAAACTGAAAATCTTCTTCTAGCCCTTACTCCGTTAGGTTATTTCTGTGTGACTGGAATCATATTGCTTGGTTTTGCGGAAATCATTAAACTACTTGATAACATCTTTAGAAAAATATCAGGTGGAACAGATGTTGTACCCGCTGCAACCCAAGTAGCCGCTACTAGCACAGGTGGTACTGAGGACAGATGGGATGTTACGAAGTTCCATGATCAGTTGCTTCAGGACTATTGCAAAAGAGAAGGAATAAGTTACAGTTCTATTAAGCAGACGCCTTTTGAAGATTATTTTTTTGTACGATCAGAAGATCCACATTTAATAGATACTAAAGGGTTTAAAGCGGAAAGAGTGACCAGATTAAAAGATTTACCTGAAATTGAAAAATGGCTTAACAGTGAAGTCGCTAATAATTAGCGGCTTTTTTTATTTTGTCTAGGTGGTGATGAAGTGGACGTCGGATCGATTAAAGGGAAGATTGAACTTAGCAATAAAGAGTTTAAAGATTCCATCGAGGAAGCAAAAGCAAAGGCAAAAACGCTCTCTCAGGAAATGAACGGAATTAACTCTATATTGCGCGATGTCGGATTAAACTCATCACAGATCCAGAAGATCAATGATGAACTCAAGAAGGCAAATCCTAAGATCTTGGAGCAACAAATAGAGGACGTTCGAAAAAAACTGATTGCTCTAGGAGCGGACAGCAAGCAAATTGAAAAAGTGACGAATGAGATCAAAAAAGCGGATGCTGGTCTAAAAGAGATGGAAATCACGACGGATCAGCTTGGTGTTGCGTTTTTGGCTCTTGGTGCAGCCGTAACCGCAGTAATTGGTAAAACCGTGCATACGGCCGCTCAATTTGAACAATCCATGGCCCGTGTAAGAGCAGTGACAGGCGCCACGGCTATGGAGTTTGATATGTTGAGGAAATCAGCGGCTGATATGGGAGCCACCACTGTTTTTTCAGCATCCCAGGCCGCAGAAGCACAATCATTCCTAGCTATGGCTGGGTTCAAGTCTCAGCAGATTATTGCTGCATTACCTGGTGTGCTCAACTTGGCTGCAGCTGGTCAAATGGATTTAGCCCGAACTGCAGATATCGCTTCAAATATTTTAACGGGTTTTGGATTATCAGCTGAACAAACAGACAGAGTCGTTGATGTTATGGCTAAAACAATGACCACAGCCAATACGGATATTGGTCAGTTGGGTTATGCCATGAAACAAGTGGCTCCGACAGCAAAAACTCTTGGTATGTCCATAGAAGAAACGGCCGCAGCGGTTGCTAAGTTGTCTGATGCGGGGATTCAGGGTGAGTCCGCAGGTACAGCATTACGTGCCATTTTATTAAGCATCATTGACCCATCCACAGAAGCAGGAAAAATGATGGACAAACTTGGTATATCGATTAAGGATACGAGGGGTGAACTGTTACCATTTGCGGACGTGATAGGGAACTTTGAAACGGCATTTAGTAGATTAACAGATGCCCAGAAAGGTCAAGTTGCCTCTACGATCGTAGGTAGGGAAGCAACTAGTGCCTTTTTAGAATTAATATCAAAAGGAAAAGATGCTTTATCATCCTATACAGATGAATTACGGAATGCAGCTGGGACCGCTCAGAATATTGCGGATATCCAAAATGATACGTTAAATGGAGCTATCAAACAGTTCCAATCCGCGTTAGAAGCGGCTTCTATAACAGTCGGAGATAACTTTGCACCAGCAGTAAGAGCTGCAACTGAAGAGCTTACAAGAATTGCTTTAGGCTTCGAGAATATGAGTGGTCCAGCCCAAAACGCTATTCTTGCTTTTACAACGTTGACCACAGTAACAGGAATTTTGACTACATCTTTTTATGCTTTAAGAGCGGCTGCTATATCTCTACAAGCTAGCTTCCCTGTCCTATTAGGACTATCTTTAGCTATCGGTGGAGTGGCGGCTGCTTTAACTTATGCAAACTCAGAAGTAGACAAAGTAACTGTCTCTTTTGATGCTCAAACCGACGCGGGTTCCAGACTTACTAGGCAGGCTATAGTATTACAAGAAGAATTAGACGGATTAACTGAAGAGACAACCGAATATAACCGTGTTAACGGGCACTTACAATCCATTTACGATCAAATTCTCGCTACTAATCCGGATCTGAAAAAGGGATGGGAAGAACAAGGTCGTTCCATGCAGTGGCTACAAGGTGAGGTCCGTAAACTTTCCGCAGAGTATGTGGCCATGCAGAAGAATGCCTTTGCCGCAGCAAATGCCGCAATCCAAGCGCAGTTAACGCAGAAGATGCAGGCTAGAAGCAATGCTAGGTCGGAAATAGCGCTGTTCGACGGAAAGGACGTCGATGATAATATCCGCAGGCAAATAGAGTATAAGCGTCAGGAGGAGCAACTTCTAAAAGCTGACATTGTTGGGCTACAACAACAGCAGTTTGCGTTATGGAAGCAGGAAAATAACTTATTGAAGCCTGTTTCCGCTGCGGAAGTAATGACCCAATTGGAGGCCGCTTCAGCATCATCCGGAGGCGGGGGTGGTGGGGGTCAGACGATTGACTTCAGCGACCCTAAAAAAGCAAAGGCTGCAAAAGAGAAGAAGCCTAAAACACCAAAAACTAAAACGCCGGAGCAGTTAGCACAAGATGCTTACCAGACGGAACTTTCCCTTTTAAATGCGCGCCATCAGCTTCGAAAGGCTCAAGGAGAAGACGAGGAGAAGCTGCTTCAAGAGCACATTGTTAACCTGAATAAGCTATACGATAGACACAAAGGCTACTTGGCTAAACACGAGCAAGAAAAGCTCCAGTTGTTTACACAAACAGCCAATGCCGAAAACGACCTGCGCCAGGTACAGCAGAAGAAAGAGCATGAGCGATATAAGCACAGCTTAGCGTGGATCGAAGAGAAGAAGAAATTCGGAGAGCTTTCCCTTAGTGACGAGCTTGCGGCCTGGGAACGTGTCCATGCTCGCCAGATTGCCGGTACCGATGAACAGAAGCGGGCCGCATACGAAATTCATCGACTCAAAAAAGAACTCGCTAAGGCTGAGTTTGATCATAGTGTTAAGTGGATTGAAGAAAAGAAATACTTCGACCAATTATCGTTACAGGAAGAGTATGACGCCTGGAAAAGGGTGCATGATCGATACCTTGAAGGATCAGACGAAAGAAAGAAAGCGGCTAGGGAACTATACCGTGTTCAAAAAGAGATGCTGAAAGAATATGCGCAAGAAGCCGTCAAGCTGTTTAAAGCTCAGCAGGATTCTCACATCGAATATCTGACGAAGAAGCATGCCGATGCGATTAAGACGCTCGAAAATAACCTCAAGTCTATCGAGGATTCCTATAACCGTCAGATCAAGGCGCAGGAAGAAAAGCTAAAGCTCCTGGACGAAGAGTACCAGAAGGAAGACCGCCTGAAGCGTCTACGTGATTTAGATGAGCAAAAAGAAAAAATAATGTCAGACCGCCGTTATGAGAAAATCCTCGAAGATGGAACGAAGATATTAACGTATAACGAAGCGGCTGTTGCTGAGATCGATAAACAACGTTCTGAACTCGTAGAACAATACGAACGCGAAGACGTCAAGCAGTCTATCCGCAATGAGATCGACCGCTTAAAGACTGCCAAAGACGAAAAGGTTTCCGTCATGAAGGCGGAAATCGAATCCGTCAAGGAGTCGAATAAACAGGAGCTAGAGCTTGCCAAAAGTCGATGGGAGAAGCTTGTTAAGGCTGCCGAGGAGGGTACGTTGTCATTTGACGCCTTAATGTCGGGCGAGAACGGATGGTATGCGAAGGCCATCGGTGACTTGAAAGGCTACGTTGATGGTGTGGAAGCTCAGATGGCGAAGCTTCGGGCGTTATATGATGGATTACGAGGATCAGGGCCGTCTATAAGAAGCGGAGCCGAGCAAGACGTTTACAGCGGCTGGGAGTCGATGACTGCGAACGGAAGTACAAACACCGTTACTTACGGCGGCGGAGGCACTGGCTATTACGATTCATCTACCGGTAACTACGGATTTGACTTCCGTGATTCGAAGTATCATACGGGAGGTATCGCCGGTATCCGTAACTTCCGCAGTCCATTCACGCTACAGCCTGACGAAATCATGGCGGTATTGCAGAAGGGTGAGCCGGTATTACAAGCGGGGCAGATTCGCTCGCTTACTGATTACATCACGTCTCAAACGACCAATGGCGATACGATTCACATCGGAAATGTCACGGTCAACGCCAATAATGCGGAAGAGTTCTGGCGTTCACTCTACGAATACAGACGCGCAATACGCTCATAGGAGGTGTTTTCGATTGCGCTGGATTAAGCATAACGACGGGAAAATAGAAAAAGGTGATGGTGTTCCTGGTGACGGGGACGCCTTTTTTGTTGGAGAAAACGGTAGTATGGCGCTCGTTAACGGAAAGCTTTATATCGACGGAAAACAAGCGCTGAAAGGTGAGCATAAAATCAAGCTAAAAGACGGAACCGAATTACCAATTACGGTTGACGCGAAGGGTAAAGCCACGAAAAAATCTCCGATTATACCACCGAAGGGAGGAAAGTAGATGGCGATTATTTCACAATTCAATCCGAGTCAACCGCCAGCACTTTCCGTCTCTGAAACGGGAGCTTCTACGGCTAACGAAGTATACTCTCTAACGGCTCCTTCGTTGGCTACCGAAGCACTGACGATGACTGCACCAGATGGCACAACCTTTAGCTGGAAGCCTACCGAGCTGGTCTACCGAGATGCATCCGGACAGATGGATTACATCGTGGGATCTTCGCCTTCTACGTTGGCTACTCGTGGAAAAGAAGCGAGATATCAACGGACGTTTCCGAGTGCTGACGATGTATTCATAGCGGAGAATCAACAGGTCAAGCATTGGACGGTATTGCACGAACCTCCGCGTCAACCTGCCGATTATTTAACATCAGGCATCGAGTTCGGAGTAAGCGGAATTGTGAACGGCGTGGCGTTACCGTCTGGAACGCATGAGAGTATCCAATCCGAGCCGTTTAATCTACCACAGCCTTACGTAAAGGATATGGCAGGCAACGAAGTCTACGGACGCTATGAGGTCGTGGATACGGATGAAGGACAGCAATTATTCGTATGGTTTGACGCAAGTTTCTTGGAAACTGCGTTGTATCCCGTGATGGTCGACCCTACGATTGTTGTCAGCGCAGGGTATTCTACGGAAGGTAACGGTGGACGGAAGTTAGTCGAGTTAAGCAACGGATGGTTGGTGGCGTTAGCTAAAGAGAGTACCAGAACATACCTCTACAAGTCTCAGGATAAAGGAACCACATGGTCACAACTTTGTTTCTATGGGATGCCGAGCAACACTGATGGATCTATGGTTGCCATAGGAACTAATGTGCATGTTTTATTTAGTGCAGGTAGTGGAAACACGACTGTATACTACCATAGATTCGATGCAACAACAGTCACCAATACTCAGCAGTCTTTGACTATCACCGTTGATAGTGGACAAAGTGACTTAGGCAAATGTTCTCTCGCCATCAACTCCGCAGGAACCGAATTATGGGCAACATGGGCATCGAAGAACAGCACGTATCCCAACTCGTTCAACATTCGCACAGCTAAAGGGACGATATCCGGCGGAACGGTAACGTGGGCGAGTCCTGAGCAAAGGACAACAATCAATACAACTGGTCAAGGTTACGACCAACCTTGCATCGTTATTAAGTCAGACGGGCTTCCTGCTGTAGTATCACGACAATTAGGTAGTAGTAGCTCATATTTGATACGTTGCCACTTCTTACAATCGGGAGGGGCATGGGGAGCAGCTACGGTATACAACGGAAGTTCCTACACCCAATCCAACCCCTGCGCTGTCGTCGATTCCAACGGTGTGATTCATGTGGTGTGGCATGGGACGGATGCGAACTATTCCGTGTACAATATTCGTTATAGTCAAAGCACTGATGGTGGTTCAACTTGGTCATCCATGTACAACGTTACTAACCTAGCAGATGCACAAAATGACCCAACTATTACTGTAGATAAAGACAATAAATTTTACGTGTATTGGAGTGGTGGAGCTGGCACTAGTTATAAACAGATCAGAACACGCACTAGAACGAATGGTACATGGTCGGCTATATCTACTCTAACGTCAAAATCTTGGCAGCAACGCCACCCTTCTTCCATGAGTTCAAACGCAACGATTGGATGGATTTGGCAAGATGATCAAGGGTATGTCCAATTCGATAAAATCACGCTGAACGCACCACCGACAGCGCCGACCGGATTAACACGGAGTAACTTTGACGCAACGCAATCCGCTATATTCTCGTGGCAGCACAACGATCCTGACGCTGGCGACAGTCAATCCGCTTATGAACTCGAATATCAAGAGAACGTAAGTGGCTCTACGGTAACAACCACGGGCAAGGTCGCAAGCACAACCGCAAGCCACACATTTGCAGCCAATACGTTTGTCAACGGCAAGGAGTACAAATGGCGCGTAAGGACTTACGATAGCCAAAGCGAGGTATCTCCGTGGTCAGATTATGCGATATTTAAAGCGTCTGCTGTTCCGAATGCTACGGTCACTGATCCGGTATCTAACGCCACGATTAACGGCAGCTCGTACACATTCCGAGGTTCGTATAGCCAAGCGCAGAATGTGACGCAAAAATCTTTCCGCTTCATTTTATGGGATAGCGCAGGGACAGCGCTTGTACAAGATAGCGGTACGATTCTCGGAACGACTAATGCTAAAACATTTGAAAATCTAGCGAATAATACAAGCTATCAGATTCAGCTAGAGGTTACGAGTCAGGACGATATCAAAGGACAATCGGCAAAGGTGACGTTCAGCACATCGTTTGTAACGCCGCAAGCTCCAAGCGTTTCCTTATCGCAAAATAGCCTTAACGCCACGGTTACAGTCAGCGTAACGAACCCTACGCCATCAGCAGGTGAGCCTACCGTAACAACCAACGAAATCTATCGGAGGAAGTCCGGTGCTACTACGTGGACGAAGATAGGCGAAGCGGTAACGTCATTCACCGATCACCAATGTCCGGAAGGAGCGCATGAGTATAGCGCCATTGCGGTGGGGAATAACGGTACGAAGTCGGCTCGCTCATCGGCGCAGTCGATTAACGTAACCTATCTCGGATGGTGGGTCGTAGATACGGAGACAAACGAGAAGTTCCAGTTTGTCTATAACGTGCCGGTATCGCAAATCTCCCTAGAAGAGGAGCGTCAAGAGTTGAGGACATTCTCTAGTAAACCGTTTGTACGCTACGGTCAATATAAGGCGGAGCGCGGTACACTAGCAGGCTTGAAGACGGTAGAGGGCGCGACACCTGCTAGAGAGCAAGCGCGTATACTCCAATCCCTCATTGACCGCCGTAAGCCGTTCTTGCTCAAGAGTGATCGCGGTGACGTTTGGACGGTTAATCTGCACAATCTACGTCGTTCGTTCTCGCGGGCTATGTCCGAAGAAGTTAGCGTAGAGTGGGTGGAAGTATGATCCTAGCGAGTGATAGCTTTAAGACTGCGCTTAAACGCCAGGTCAGCGAAGTCTATACGAAGATTGAGATCCTAGACCGCCATGAGAACGTGCTAGAAGAGATTACAACTAAGGTTATCGATGGCAACATTAGCGTAAGCAAAGAGAGGGAGACGCGCAGAACGTTCTCCCTTTCGGTGCTGAACGATAACAATGAGTTTACGTGGTCGGTAGGCGGACGCATTTGGCTCGATAAGCGTATCAAGCTATCGATCGGGTTAGATATCGGAGGGACTATCGAATATATTCCGCAAGGCGTATTTGTATTAACAGAGTTCTCTGCGTTATCAAGCTATACAGGTGAGCGGACGGCTACCTTCTCAGGCGCGGATAAGTGGCATCTACTAAACGGAGATCCGGTCGGTAAGTTTACGAATGTCACGACGATAGCAGCAGGCACAAATATCGCCACGGCCATTCGAACGATAGCAACAGACGCAGGCATAACGAAGTTCTTATTCGATGATTGTACAGTAACCGTTCCGTATCAGTTAACGTATCAACCTGGAGATGCGCGAGGCAAGGCGATTAAGGAACTCGCTGACCTAGCGGTATATTCCATTTATTTCGACGTGAACGGTTTTCTCCGCTTTCGTCCGCAGGTGAATCTGGAGACAGCTTCAAGCGTGTGGACTTACGATAAATCAGATTATACGTTGTATGCGAAGAGTGAGAAGCGCCTAGATCACCACGAGCTATTTAATAAGGTACTCGTCATCGGCGGAAGTTCACAGACGGCCACGGTATCCGCCATAGCGCAGGATAACGACGCAAACAGCCCGACAGGGATTCCGACGATTGGGGAGCGCCTATTCCTCTATAATAACGGAAGTCCCGATCCACTCATTAGTACGGTAGCTTTGGCGCAGTCGCGGGCCGACTATGAGTTACGAAATCGTCTGAGGATTGCGGAGAAGCAGCCGATAGAGATATTGCCGAACTATCTGCACGAATCGGAGGACGTGATTACACTCGTGGATGACTGGACGAACACAAATGGAAATTACGAGTTGATTTCGTTTAACATTCCGTTGAAGGCTAACGCCATGATGACGGCTGAAGCTTGGCGCGTCCGTAAGATTGGAGGAGCGTAGGATGGCACGATGGGAAGACTTTACGAGCTTGACGATAGCATTGATCGAGAAAGTCCTGCGAGAGCGGGGCTTCTTTAATTTATACGATGACGGTAAGATAGCCGCCGTTAACGGTAACTATGCGGATGTCTATATTAATGGAGCGACGGATGTAACACCAGGGATTACGATACGTGGAGGGCTGACGCTGGCTCCAGGCGATGAGGTGCGGATATTGAACGTTAATTACAACAAGAAAGACCGCCTTATCGATCATAAGAAGGTTCTATAACTTCTTACAGACTAACACTTTTCTGAAAAACATGAGCTTGAAAACAAGAGCATAAGCGAGTATTAGTGAGAATGAGAGAGGTCAAAAATGGCCTCTTTTTTACTTTTAAAGGAGGAATATACGATGGCATTACGCATTTCCAAAAACGCAGGATTATCCGATGTTGTCACCGATTCAAACCGTATTGAAACGCAGCACCCAACTACAGGCGCAGCGCAGGACGTTTCTCTTTGGCTATTTAACGACGATGCTACACGCAGATACGAAAACATTAACATCGATCCGATGGACTTAACTGGAGGAGACGAATCAAGCTACGTCCAACTAGCACCGGACAACGCAGGATCGCCAGGAACGTTCTTATCCGCTTCTGCTGCTCTTTCTATGGCGAATATCTCAACGGCTAATAGTGGCGTAAGATTTTGGGCGCGAGTAACTACGCCTAATGGATTGGCTGTTCAAAACAAGACAGACATTTTCTTGCGCGTTAACTTCAGAGAGTTTGCGGTGTAGTGTTATGGAATACGTAGTCAGAGGGAATTTGAAAACGTCTGATGATACGAAAATTAAGGGTGTAATCAATAAATATCGTACCTTAGTGAAAGAGAGCCTTTCGTCGAATACGGATGAGTCAGGGAAACCACAGTTTACGTTTGAACTAAAGACCAAAGATTTAGCGAAAAAGAACGGCATGTTCGCGGACTTCAAAGCCTTAGTGGACGAATATACAGGCGAAGTCGATTGGCATGAATGTAGGCACGATGAGGGAAACAATGCTTGTACGCTTTCTGATGTGTACAGAAAGTAGGTGAATAAATGGCGCTTTACCTTTTTATGGACGGTATTGACGATTTCTTGCGTTCACCATCCGTAACATGGACAGAAGTCATCATAGATATGAGTGTTGACCACAAAACGTCAACTGCTCAAGTGTATATTGACGGCAGACCTGGTGTTGGATTTACTTACGTTCTCAGAAACACGTCCAATAACGATGAGCATTCCGGTTTTGCCAATGGTGTGTTCATCGATGGTGTATCAAAGAGTTCTGGGACTCCGTATGTTCCAACCAATCAACGAGTAACTATGAGAGCTGTTAGAAATGCCACAGGAACTGGTGCTATTACCTTTTTCGCTCATAACAACGGTGGTCAACAGTTTGTAAAGGGTAATATTTACAATATAAAGATTTACAACGGAACCACCTTACTAGCCCATTACGACATGACCACTGGAACAGTCCAAGACCAGTCGGGCAACGGACGCCACGCCACGCTAACAGGCGGAACTTGGTTAGATGACGGCACAGGTGGAGGAAGCACAGGTACAGACGGAAGCATCGACTATGCCATGAGACAGCGTGTCTATTCGGACACCTTCGCTAATGCTTCCATGCGTCAGGCGGTCTATGCAGACAACTCCCTAGACGCTCCTATGCGCTCTGTCATCTATCGTGATGGTGCAGAGGATCAACCGCTTAGACAGCGTATCTACAGCGATTCTGCAAGCGATATAGCCACTAGGCAACGGATTTATTCGGATGCTCAGATGGATGTCGCCATGAGACAGCGAGTATATGCCGATGGGTTTACGGATGCTGGAATGCTAATCGCCGTCCTAGACCTGGATTATACGGACGGATACGCGGACTATGGACTAAGGCAGACGGTGTATCGAGATGGGGTCGAGGATGGACGGATAAGGATTGCGGTTTATGCAGATGGATTGGCGGATGTGAGATTGCGCCAGGCGATCTATACGAACGGAACGCTAGATGCAGCGACAAGACAACGGATCTATAGCCAAGGTTTGACGGACGCGAGAATGCGCCAAGTGGTCTATGCGGATACGTTCGGGGAGCACCGTCTAAGGATCAGAGTGTACGGGGATGGATACGCTGATTACGGATTAAGGCAGACGATATTCGATCCAGACCGGACGATTATCGAGAGAGTACAATGGTCAGCTTCTAGAGAACTAAGAGTTCAGTTTTCTGCTTCGAGAGAGCTTCGAGTGAAATGGGAAGGAGGGTTACCGATGAAAATCATGCCGCCATATACCATGAAGGCTGGTGATTCGAGGTTCTTTGATACGGAGATAGATTTCGATTTAACGGGAGCTGTGGCGCTAGTGTGGCTTGTTCATTATCATGGAACGCCTGCAATAGTGAAAGACCTGAGTAGCGGTTTGCGGATCGTATCCTCAGGTGAAATAAACGTAGTGGAAATTACACTTGTTCCTGATGACACTGATTTGATTAAGCCTAACGCCTATGAGCATGTAATGAAGGTCAAAGACGCTCAAGGCTATGAATCAACGATAATGGGCGGAAAAATTACCTTCGAGACAAACCGTACTAAAGACTACATTTAATTTTAATAAAGTCTGACTTTGATTAAATCGAACTTTGTTTGAAGAGAAAGGAGACCAGGTATGAACATAAATATACCCTTGATTCTATATACGAGTAAAGAAGAACTACTGGCTGCCAAGAGCGGGAGCTCCATGATCCTGGCATCGGCTATTAAGACAGAGGGCAAACCGTTCTCTTTTACAGCGATCCTGGATTCTTGTGATGTGATAGACGAACAAAATGTGAGAGTTAATCTTGCTATTCTTAAAGATAAAGCAGAGTCAGCTGCAAAGGAATATGGCGAGGCTATAGGCAAAGCTCTTGCGGAAGTGATAGAACAGTCGGTTGGATAAAGCAGGAAAAACGAGCTATACTCCTCTTGAAACAAATTAATTTTGTGGAAGGAGCCATTCCTGTAATGAATTAATTTGGATTTTGAACAAAAAAAGAGCCTCTAGTATACTGGGTAACGTTCCGGCAAAGAACAAATCC
>JBEPYM010000072.1:0-15165 GCA_041641375.1 Paenibacillus sp. | reverse complement strand
ATGCTGGTTCAACTGATCCGATAACATCAGATGGGCGAACATTCCCTTCCGCTCGGTTTTCAGAAACGTCTTGCGCATCATCCCGTACTTCCCGATGGTCGTATTCGCTTCGGTCAGCGTTAGGTTGGGCAGCAGATAATCCCCTTGCGGCGTGTATGTCAGTTCCATGTTCATCCTTCCTTTCTTGTCGGGTAGCTTCATTGTGCGGCAAGGAATCGGGTCTTGCAAGGGTGTGAAACGAATGCCTCTCATTTGTTCGTTGTGCATCCCTGCGCAACGCCTGAACGGTCGATTCCACTTCCCGCAGCATCATCTCGGACACATCGCTGATTGCTGTGCCTAAGTGGGACAGCGCAGGAAGCGTGTTGAAATAACCGATACCGGATAAATCCTCGATACTGATATAATGCGCGGGATTTAATCCGCAACGGGTCATCGTCATGTAAGCAACGGCCTTTTCGGCAGTTTGCTTGAACAACAGCTCCACATGCGAAATGTCCAGCTCCTCCAGCAAACTGTGCTCCCGCTCTTTCATCAACTCCGCTACATAATCGGCGCTATTGTCATCTACCGCATTCCGCGCAGCAGTGAGGAACACAGCAGGCAGATCTGCAAGTGGCTCCATCTCATCCGACGCGTCGAACGCATTTTCTAGCGTTTCGATGACAAGAGCCGTATCGTTGTCCTGCAATTGCCAAAGTGACACCTGCGGCTGGCGTCTGCTCTGGGTATCCAATATATCAAACACATGACGCAGGCCCATATGGTTGCCTCGATCTTCGATCAGCGCAATCCCTTTCGCGCCGCGTTTTACCCAGCGATCCAGCCGTTTGTTCCAAACTTCAATCGGCGCGCAAGCCGTCGCGTTAGGACGTTGCGCGTAGATCAACAGTTGATCCTGAAACGGATACTTATAATTCCAAGCCGCCGTCCGCAAAAAATCCGCCCAACGGTCAGGCTGATTCGTCACCGAGCGAGCCGTGCTGGCAGCCAGTTCGACGATGCGTTGCAACTTGGCTGTCATGAGAGCACCTCCTTTACAGAAGCGTAATTTGATTGGTCAGGCAAATGCCTTCTTCCGAATAACGGACTGTAATCCGAATGAGTCCGATATGTTGCAAGCGCTGCAGGTTGCGGCGGACGGCGGAAGGGGAAAGGCCCATCTCCGAAGCCAGCTTTTTGCCGGACAACAAAACGGAACCATGCCGGCCGCCCGAGCAGTCCATCAGGTAGCTGTACAGCAGCTTTGCGGCAGGAGTGATTTCCAGTCCGGCCAGTAGCTTATACCGGGCGAGATCGTTCATTGGCTTCCTCCTCAGCAGACGCTAACGCTCCGACCGTTCCGACAAACGATCCGGCCGGACGTAGCAGTACAGATAGAAATTGTAGTCTCCTACATGCGGGAAACAACGAAGGTAATACCGATGGCGCTCCGTTTGAAAACAAAAGCCGTATACGCCGGAATACCACGCTCCCGATAAACGGGCCTCCGGATGCGACAGGCAAATACGGTGCATCTGACTGCGGTTTTGAAACAATCCTTGCTCCGTCAATGCCTTCACCACCTCATCCAGTTCTGCCCGGAAAGACGGCGTTTTGAGCGCTGGCTCATCCTCGAACCAGGTTGACCAGAACGTCTCGCCGCTGCTGCCAAAATAACCTCGCAGATGTCCGATGCATCCCCGTTCTGTATCCTTGTCCATCGGAGCGGAATAAAAATAGGCCGCTTCCTCCGAAGCGGCCGCTTGCAATCTTTCCAGCATATTCTTTTCCTCCCGGCTGGTAGTGAAATGAACTATCCGTTAATGGGTTCCCCCTGTGCCATAATCGTCGTAGCTGGACAAATTAGCATGATAGAAGATTACGTCGCCATCCCTTAACGAAAACGTCACGCCGTACGGATCGATGAAGCTGCGCTGAAACCCTTCCATTTGCCATTGGTTATTCAGCGGCCCGTACATATACTGCAAATGAGGATGGTTTAAGTCCCGGTTGCGGATCGTTTCCAGATTGAAATTGACGATGATATATCCGTCCTTTAAGAAAATTGGCGACTTGTCATACAGCCTGTTTTTCCGACCATATTCCGCCAAGTTAAAACCTTTGGGCACCACATACGGTGCGGCGGGCAAACTGTACTCACCATACCACCGCTGCACCGAAGCGTTGGCACGGGCCGCGTTAACGCCGGAAGGAACGTTCATACTGCCGTCAAACGTCCGAAGCTGCGGTGGCAGCAGCATGATGTTGTAACCACCAACATACGTTGGCTTCTGCACATCCTTCATATATTGATCGATAAACGTCTGCTTGGCTCCCGGCGAACCGTTTAACGACCAAAGGGTCGCGGCGGTATCGGTCAACTCCAGCCTCGGCACATTACGCAGACGAGCATTGAGCGTCACATACCGTTTCTCAACATCGCCGCCTGAGCCGATACGAATAAACCGCTGATTGCCCGAATGGTAGTAAAGATCGACCTCCTGCCGGTTTTTCCCTTTGCTGTCCACAAAATAAAACGTCGGTGTAATGCGGATGCCGTCTCCCACGCCGAACATATTGCCCTTCGTCATCACTTCAAATTTGAAATGGTAGCCCGTTTTGACCGCAACGTTTTTCTTACCGCTTTCCGGGTGACTGCCTTGCCGTACCGGTAGCACATAAGGCGGGGTATTGCCGCGCGTCCCGCCGTCAATGCCTTTCGTCCCGACCCAATAGGCGTTTCCGGTCGGCGTCGCGCTGCCGTTTTGGGTACGGAACACCGATTCCCAAGCAAAGTCAGCAATGTCGGTGATTCGGAAATCATAGAAACGGCCAATCACTTCTACCGGAATCACCTGCGTCGCCACATGGTTGGACAAGTCCACATTGGCATTCATTTGGGACGTGAAGGAAGCCGGGCTGTTCTCGGCAAACGTTCGGAATAAAACGTCGTAATTCCCCTCGTCCACCCAAACGGGCAAGTAGAAGGTCGTCTGCGTCTGTCCGACCGGGATAGACACCCATGTTTCTTTCGGGACGAACGTCGTGCGATCCGCTTTATATACATCGAACGGGAACCAGACTTGTTTATCTCTTACGTACTTGGCATAGTCCCGATTGCCGTAGCCCTTGATGTCCTTGTGCGGGCCGTTTGTCGGTACCGTCACGGTGAAGGGCCGGTCCAAAATGAGCGCCGATCGTCCAGCGGTCGGCTGCGTCTTCTGGTTGTGGGCCTGATCGTCCGACACCGAGGCGTAGTTCACTACCGGCGTATGCACGGTCACCGGATTAATGCCGCCAATGGGATAGGTTTTGTCCCCGCCGCCACCAATGCCTTTCACCAACGAATACGATATCGTGCCCGTGCTGGGCTGTTTCGCTTTGTTCATTTTGGAAGCATCGATGAGATAGCCTTTGCCGTACAGCACATCTTGCCCGATCATCGGCGGAGCCGGTACCGCGCCTGGCGTCGGCGCTTTTTCTTCAACAATTCGGTTGTCCATAATTGTATTTCCATTAAAGATAAGCGAATCGTTTTTCACTTTGATCTTGCCAATCGCTTTCTCGGCCTCGTTTTTCCAGTCCTCATTCGGTACGGAAGGTCGGCTGGAACCGCCAGAAATCGTTTGTCCGGGAAGCGTCACATTCGAATAGACCGGATCGGTCATATGCGCGCCAAGCGCTGCATCATGCGATGCGGAAACGGTTGGCGGTGTGTAGCCGCTCGGCACAAGCGAAACCGTTCCCGAAGGAAGCGCATAATTGGAAACCGTCGCCTTTTGAATGCCGTACACTTCGAGGTTTTGGATTGTCCAGAAGCTATACTTGCGCTCAATCGAATAGTTTTTGGTCACCGTCTGTGTATTTGAACGCGGGACCGTAATGGTCGTCGAATTCCCGTTCGCATCGGGCGGACCCGGATGCGTCTCCGTCCAGGTGAGGGTATACGTTTTACTCACCTGAATCGGGTATTGCTTCGTCCCGGTCGTTTCCGTGAACGTATTACGATACAAGTACGATTTGGTCAAGGCGTTTGCATAGAGGCTCTCCGAAGTCGGAACGCCTTGCAGCACATCAAATTTTTCTGCACCGCGTGAATCCGCCTGAATGACAGCAGAAACGCTCGGCTCCATCACTTCGGCCTGCTGAGAAGCGCCGGGCTGCGGTTCTCCGCCTTCGTCGCCTTTGCGCACCGTATGATTCGAGGTCGAATCCCCGGTATTGCCGTCCACATCCTTCACGACGACGGTGACTTGTACGCTCACTTTATCACCGGAAGAGAACGGGATATTGATCGGAATCGTTTTGTTGGCCGCAGTACCGGAGAGCGTTCCGGTTTTGTCGCCCGTTTGGTCAAGCCTGGCATTTCGAATATCCGTGATTTCGTATGACTTCAGGTTTTTTAACGACTTGACTTCAAAAATAAAATTCCCGTCCACTTCGGTCACGTTTTTGTCAACCGACTCTGGTGCTCCAATCCGAGACGTGACCGTTACCGAGGAGGGAATTTTATAAACGCCGATAAAGTTGGAGCCGCCCGTTCCAACCAGAATGGATCGTTCCTTAAGCTTAGGATCGCCCTTTTCCTGAATAAACAGCTTCTCGTCAGGTTTGTTATTATTCGTAATGTAGGAGCGAATGATTTCATACGTTTGTCCGCCGGAGGTGATTTGGCCCTCAAACGTATGGTTCGCTTCCTCGCCGGTTGCGAAAACGCCTTTGTCCATTTCCTTAAGTTTCGTGCCGTCTTCTTTCTGATAAATAGCCTTCACCGGATTGTTCTCCGCGTACTCGGCTATCACGTCTGTTCCGCCAAGCGCAACCGTAAAGCTTCGCGTCCGCACCTTCGGATTCGTTTCGGGGTTTTCCTGCAACCAGTCTTTCTTTGTCGGGTCCTGTTTGGGCGATAAATAGGAACGAACAATCGTATATGTTTTTCCATTGTCCTCGATCGTTTCGGGAAAATCATGATCGATAGTTTCTCCAATTTTGTATTTACCCTTTAGAAACGTCACTTCCGGTTGTTGAATCACTTTGCCGCCTACGGTTTTCGCAATGACATCAACCGGGAAATCCGCGCTGCGGTACGGTACATGTATGCCGAAATAATCGTCCAAGTCGTCCGGGTGTGCCCAAGGTTCGGCTCGTTTGATCTCATTCAGCGTATAAAATGGTCCCTTACGCACGTTGCCGTTCCCGTCGATGGACACCATGATGGCATACAGGTACAGGTCGTCGTTGTCTTTGATGTCGCCCATTCCCGCCTTCCACATGCCTTCCGTGACAAGCGCCTCGCTGACTTCATAATAGGTCGTTAAAGGCTTGCCAGGTATTGGCGGATTTGGTTCTTGGCCTACCTGCTGCACTTGTTGATCCAAAAATGAAGCATGCTGGCCGCTTTTCGGATTGCCGCACTGTTTGGGCGTCGTATTCGTGCATAATTGATCTCTCCGTATCGTCCAGCCAACCGTTTTGTAACGAATGGATGAGGAAGCGGCAGTGCTCGTTATTTCGAAGCTGATTTTTCCTGCCTCCGTTCTTACTTTGGGGGTCTCGGCTTTCGCTGTGAAAGGAAAACCCGAAAATAAAAAAGAGCATGCCAGAAGCACGCTCAACGCCAATCGTATGAATTTGTTTTTCTTCATCTATTCCGAGTCCGCCTTTCTGATGAAATTGTTGCGGAATAAACCAGCCCCCGGATCGACTTTCAATGTACTGCCCCAATCACCGCCAACATTCGTAGAAAGGGAAATATCCGCGTAACCTTCGTACCAAACCTGCTTATCGAATTTGCGATCATTGGGGAACCGCTCATCGTACAGCAGATTTTTACTTTCCGCGAATGAATTGAATTTCACTCTGAACTTGGAACGCACATAATTATTTCCAAACCCGTCTTTATAGATCATGGAAGGTTCGGGATCGAGGTATCCTTCGATTTGAATCTTGTTTTCTTTGACCCAATCTACATACCGAAGGATATATTTCAATTCCGCATTGGAGCTCTGCATTTTGGTGGCAAATACCGCCTGCGCCCATGTATCGTCGATCGTGTTATAATCCACGTTCAGCCATAACGCGCCGAATGTTTTTAGCCGGTTCATCCATATATCCACGTTCTTCTTATTAAACTCCGGTATGGTCGAATAGAGGACAGATGAAACTTTACTGTCCGTAGGATGCGAGTAGGGGTAGGCCAGTTCATACGCTTCATTCGGTACATCGGCCAGAATGTACGGGTAATCTTTCGCGTTCTTCGGCAAGTTCGTCGTGCGAATCAGGCGGCCCCACTCATCGTACGTTGCATTGGCATCTTCTTTTGTAGAAATAAAGACGGTCGATGTCGGGTTATCCCATTTCACTTCCGCACCTAGCGCTTCGCTGACAAAACGCAGCGGCACAAACGTCCGGCCGCCGCTAGTAATCGCCTTCGTATCGAAAACCATTTCTTTGCCGTTAACGAGCGCCTTGCTTTCACCGATCGTAAGTACAATATGGAGGTCGTCCCGCTCAATTGGTACAGTCATGGTTCTTGGTTCCCAGCCAACTCTTGCGCCCATCTTTTCCGCGATAAATCGAACCGGCACGAGCGTCCGGTTGCTCTCATCGACAAACGCTTGCGCATCGGGAAACCAGATTTTTTGTCCGTCCATGACAACGCTGACAAAGGACGGAGGTTTGCTCGCCGCGCTTGCCGTCATACTGAACAGGCAGCAAAGCATTACGGTAACTAACCCTGATAATATCCATTTTCTCACGCGATCCACTCCTCTCAAAAATGATCAAAATGAACTTAGAAAATTTCAACTCTTAGGTTCATCATAGAACCGTTTTGGCGGCATGTCCACTTTCCGAAAACAGCCGCCGTCTCGTTACGATGGCGAAAGGGGACAGCCAAGGGGCATGTACCCTTTTTGCGCTGCCGCTTTTTCGCTGGAAAACGTTTCTTCCACCGGATAGGAAAAGCCGCATGTTGTGCGGTAATACACCTTTACGCTTCCTTTCCTGGCCCCGACAATTTCCGGCTTCTTGAGCACGCGGCTTCCGCCGAGCGCGTAGTTGTTGTAAAACTTGCCTCCCATCGGAATGCCTTGGATAAAGGCAAGCACCCCGACATCATCCACGGTATTGTGCCACTCCTCCTGTGAAATCGTTGGCAGCGTGAACGTGTAGGAGAAGCCGTTTCGGGAAACCGCTTCGTTATGTTTGTTAATCCGGTCGGCCAGCTCGTCCTCGATGGCGCGGACAATGGTGCTTCGGCGCAACTGCTCAAATCGCTCCGCGTCCTTTAGTATCGCAATATTCGTCTGCTGCTGAACGTCGGCTCGCAATCCTTCGCGCCAACTTTGGCTGCCCGCATCGTAAGCGAGTACGAAATCGTCCAGCGTAAACGAAAGGCTGTTGCCCGATGGATCGGCGTAGGCGTACGGCTTTTTCACTCCCCAAACCGGTTTTCGCTCGGTTTTCCCGTCCGCTCCCGTCCACTCCTCCTCGGCATAGACGTAAAAGCCGTCGTATCCAATCACGACAAGTGCCGGGATATACCGGCTCAATACACCTTGCGCAACGGGATCGTCGGCAATGCCGAAGTTTGCATAAAGTGTCCAATAAAACGTTTCAATCGCTTCATCCTTGTTCAGCGCCACCCGTTTGGCCGATTCATACTGCGCCTCCCGTTGCTGGCTGGCATTCACGGTCAACATTCGCGCCGCATCATCCACCGCCGCGTCCAGCGCAGCGTTATACCGCAGCTCAGTGAGGAACGTTTTCCGCTGCGTTTCGGCTTCAATCCGGTTCACCGTAACAAACGGCAGGAATATGAGCGCCCCGACAATGGCCCATTCAATCAGCTTCATTGCGCACCACCCCGCCGTAAGGAATGAATATTTTTTCGTTCGGACTGATAGCCTGGTTCAGAAAATCGAACAGGATCGTGCCGGGAGTCCGGTTCGTATTTTTGACCGTAACCGCAAACGTATCGCCAACCCGCAGCTTGTAACGTCGCGTCGGGTTGTCTTTTGCGGCCGCGCTATTCGGAAACAGAACGGGCAGGATCTGCGCGTTGTAAAATTTATCGTAGTGCACTTCGTAGCTGCCCCGAAACGTCTCCGGCTTTGTCGGGTCGTCGTACACCGGCACGTATTTTTTGCTTCCGTGTTCCATTTGCACATCGAAAGTGTTGCCCGTTGCCGCAATCGTCTCCATAAAGTCCGAATACATGGTTGGCGACACAAAGCCCTTGTCCCGCACCGCATCTACAAACGTCGTGGTCGCTTTCAAGACGACCAGTTCCGAAATATTGTCCTGCTGGTCGAACGTTTCGGCAATAGGGTAGAGGTAGAGCAAAAGAACGGCAATGAGCACCGCGAATATTTTCAAGAAACTGTTCATGGCATTCTCCTTAACGTGAGACGAAAATAAGGCGCAACAGCCGCCCGGTCGCATCCCGCTCATTAACCACCGTGTACCGGGCATTCAGGTGAATGCCGGCGGGAACGAACTGGTCCCGTTCGAGCGGCGGTGCGTACCGAACGCCGTCCACCACGATTTCCGCATCTCCCGTCTCCAGCCGGGCAACAGACTGCGTCACCTCTGCGCCGGATACGGTGCCGTCGCCAGCCTGCGGAGAAAACGTCATCAGCATATTGCGGTCCAGCGACTTTCCCGACACATAGGCGGTCGCGTTCAGCGCGGCCCCGGTTTGAAAGAGCATGAGCCCGCTCGTGACGGCCATCAAAAACAGAAGGCAGGCCACGCTCATCTCCAGCATCGTTCTAGGTACATGTTCCATCGGTTTCCCTCCTTGAAAAGCCGGGGCGTCCGTAATATCCGAAAGGACGCCCCATCAGCGTTGTTATGATAGCAAGGAGTGCCTACTGTTGCCGGAAAATGATGCCGCGTATAACGTTGCTGCTGTCGTGCACCAGTTGCGCCCGGAATTTGCCGCTCGGATTGACGTAGTTGACATTCGATTCATCGAGCGCATGACTCAGTTGCCCCGGCGCAGCGCCGATCACCGAACCGTAGGTTACGCTGTCGATCGGGACGCCCGTATTGATGACTTTGCCGTACCACTGTCCGGCCGGGTTTTTCCCCGTGATGATCTGAATGCCGAACTGGTCCTGATCGCTGAACTTACGCAACGCATTGACGACCTGGCTGCCCGACAACATGGTGTTGTCGTACACCGTAAACGCCGTTTGCGACAACTCCGTCTGGATGTTGCTGAAATTGCTTTGCGCCGCCTTGGTCGAATCCTGTGCGGAAATAAACAATACGACGGCGAGGGTAATGAGCGCGATGGCAAGAAAAATGCCTGCCGCCATCACGAGTGCTTTTTGCGCGTTTGACATGACCGATCTCTCCTTGAAATGAAATTTGAAATAAAAAAGACACTTCCCGATTGGAAAGCGCAGATACGTGTCCGCTTATTGGATGCGCTGAAGCTGTTCGTAGTAAACGGACATTTGGTGCAAGCTGACGATAACGAGCGGAATGACCAGATAGCCGAAGATGAGGCCCATCATCGGTGCAAACCCGATCCATTTTCCCCAGCCTGCCTTTTGTTCAATCAACTGCTCGTACTCCTGTTTGCGCTGCTCCTGCGCGTAAGCCTGTTCCGATTCCAGGTCGTCGAACGCTTCCCGAATCGGCAAACTTTGCGCCGCCAGTTCCAGCTTTTCGACCGTGCGGACGAACGGCACAAACGGGGCATCCTCCTTCAGCTGCGCCAGCGCCTGTTCTGCGCCCTCCTCGAAATGGAGCAAGCAGGTCTGGAGCGGTTCCTGAAACACGCGGGCAAACTGCTCCATCCAAATGAGCAGATGCTCGACCGACATCCGGTCTATATCCGCCAACATGGCAATGATGGCATGCAGTTGGTCTACTTCATGCTTCATCTCCATCTGCCGCATACGCCGCTGGAACAACCGGACACCGACCGGCATGGCGTAGCCGCCCCATCCCGCAACAACGGCGAGGAGCGCCTCCCACCATTTCACATACTGGCTTTCCAGCTTTGTGAGCTTGCCCAGAATGCGCCGAGCCGAGGAGCGAAGCTGATCGTCCTTGTTCAACTCCGGCGATTCGCTGCGAAGCAGGGTCATGACTTTTTCTTCGGTGCGGTGCTTCACCCCCTTTATGCGATCGATGATGCGGCGATCGAGCGCCGCCGCCTCGCGCGCCTTGGCTTCTTCCTCCGGTGAAAGTTGGCCGAACAGGATGTCCGGCTTTACCGGCGCATACAGGATTTGATGCCGGCTTGCAGCATGCAGCGCCGTAAGCATGCCGAGAACAGTCAGAAAAGCCATGCCTCCCGCCACAATGCGCTGCACGTAGAGCCATTCCAGCCGAAGCGGCGATGCGGTGTCCTTGAGCAGCTTGACCATGCGATCGGCTTCTCGGGAGCCGGGGGCGGGCCCGAGGCGCTGCACAAGCCAGCGCGTCCAGGGCCAATCGTATACCCGTTTCTCCCATCTTTTTCGGCTAGTTGGTTTTGGACTCGCGTCCAGGTCCTGAATGTTGCGCAGCAGGACGTAGGACAGCCATACCACCGCCATAAGGCCGATTTTCACGATCCATCCGGCGGTGCTCGCATAAAAAGAGTCCATGGCCGGAAAGTAGTGGCTCGCCCATGCTTCAATCGGCCGGGTAAACAGCAGCGGCAACAGCGCGATGGCGGTTAGTCCCTGCAGTAGGAAACTGAGCCTCTCGCGACGCAGCAGTTCCAGATTCAGTTCGGTTGCGAGCTTCCCGAGCGCCTTCAAGTATACGGAACCGGTTGCGGTTCGTTTGTCGCCATATTCCTTCACTAGATGCGACAGCCCGGCCAAGCCCTGCAAATACCGATTCGGCGCGCTTTCGATGTACTGCGCCAGCCGCTGCTCAGCGTCGCTTGCCGTCAGCACTTCGTATATTTCGTGTCCGTGCAGCGCCATCTCATAGGGCGCGCCGTCCGCCGCTTCATAAATGGCTTCTTCCACCATCCCGTGACGGTGATAGTGGTGGCGCACGTCCGAGAAAAAATGCCGGAGTTGCCGAAGCAGGCGCGTCTCCAGTCGATGGACCAGGTTGTCCGAAAAGATTCCGTGGCCCACCCAAAAGCCGATGGCGATCATGCCGAGCGTGGCCGGGTCGCGCACGCTGAGTGCCAGCGGGACAGCCGCAGCAAGCAGCACGGCCCAAATCACCAGCGACGTCCGTATCGTTTCCAGTCGCAGCTTCCACTCGTCGCCAAGCTGGAGAATGGTCATTCGTTTGCGAAGTTGGTGCAAATATACGCGCACGATCGGCACGCGTTCGCATAACCGATACAACTGCTGCATGACGCTATGCAGCGCTTGCTTTTTGCGCGCTTTGCCCGGCTTGCGCAGTGCTTCGTACTGTCGAATCGCCTCTACGTCCGAACCGTGACGTGATACCCATTGAAACGCGGCCGCCATGACGAGGGACAGCACTGTTGCTGTGCCGAGCATAAGGGACAGCCATTCAAGTTTCATCGTCATCCCCCCAGTGAACTGCCAAAAACGCCTCAAACGCCGCCTGATCCGGCCCGGCAAGGCATGCGGCAATTTCCTTGCGGATGCGTTCGGACAACGGATGAACGGCAACATACCGTCCGTCTCGGTATTCGATGACGTTCCGCGCGACATAAAGCGGGCGATCTGTTGAGCGGCGGAAATATTCCTGCATCGTCTCCATAAACGCCGTCATTTTCTCTTCAATCGTCGTTTTGTGACGGAACGTCTCCGGATAAGCCGTCTCCTGTTCCACCGGCACGCATTCGGTAACTCGTTCGATGTAGCGATGCCCGTCCGCATCCCGCCTCAGATGGATATCGAAGTTGATGACGTTGACAACTTGCTGCTCGGCCACTTTTTCGTTCGTAAACACCCTTGTTTTCAGCAACGAATTGCGTAGCGAATAGACGAGATCGCGGAACGTTTTGGCGTGATGCGTAAACAGGGTGAACAGCGAAGCGACCTGCGCCATCTGAACCATCCATGCGGCAACCGGGTCGGTCGCCACTTCTCCCAAAATATTGACCGATCCGTCCGTTTTTTTCTGAATATCCAGTCCGTCCTGTCCGGAGATCGTTTCGGTTTCCCGCAGGCTTAAAATATTGCGGTCCCGGTAAATTTTCCGAAGCTGGAGCTCAAAGCTCATTTCCTGCACCCGAATCGGCAAAACGGCCGGAATGTAGCGCACCATCGCCATTAAGAGCGTTGTCTTGCCGCTGCCTTGTGCTCCGGTGATGGCCGTAATGCGCTCGCCCAAGACCAGATACCTGATCAGACCGATGGGCAGTTCGGCGTTGTCGTCTTGAATCAACTGTTCCAGAGTCGCGTTTTGGACATCGAATTTACGCACAAAAAAAGCCCACGATTCACTGAACCGGGGGCGCAGCACGACGACGCGGGAGCCATCGGCCATTTCGTTGACCTTAAAGCCGTTCGCTTCGGACAATTGGCCGGGGAAATTATATTTGTACACATTCTGGCACACGCGCCTTAGTTCCTGTTCCGAGCCGAAGGACAGGAAGCTCAAATGAATGGACTTCCCTTTATAGAACAGCCACACGCTGTCATGCGACCTCGGCACCTCGCGAAGCTGCGCTTCTTCCTCCACACTCCACTCGCCTTCCCACATCGAGGGAGGGATGCCGGACACGCCACCCGATACGCCGTCGATTTTCATGTCGCGGATTTCGTCGATGACGCTAAACCCTTTGTATTGCTGATATATCCGCTGCACGACGATCTGCGTTTTGTCCCCGGCAGACAGTTTCCGTACTTCCCGCTTGAAAATGTCGCGGATTTCGTCTGCGGTAATCCGGTATGATTCGATTTCTTCGTCTTCCATGCTCCGTTTGGAGCGATCCATCTCGTATGTTTGGATTAGCTCGTCCAGCGCCCTCAACCGATGTTGTTTCTTATACAGATAGAGTAAGATGTCAAACTGATCTTGTGGCGTGAGCATCTGAGGGTCGTCAAACGGCAGAAGCCGGTTCAGGTTCCCGTCGTCTAGGTTGTAGCGCTGTTCGAGCAAATCCGTAATGACCTGTTTCACATACGCCTTGTCACGCAAATCTCCGGAGGTGCAGCCTCGCAGCGCTTTTTTCAGTTCCGCGCGCTTGTTTTTGCGGCGGCGATATTCTTCTTCCGACAAGCCGTAGTCGATCAGGCTGCTGCTCGTCATCTCATGCAGCGTCTCTTTCACAAACGCGGTCATTGCTTCTAGCGTATAAATCGGCATTTCGTCCGGCTGCTCCGGCAGGCGGCGGCTCATGCGCAAATAGAGCAGGACGCCGACCGCGATGAGAATACCCACGATAAGCAATCCGTTCAGCACGAACATCATCAGCCATCGTCCTCCTTCCCGCCGAACAGAGGCTTGCTTAATCCGGTGCACTGGACGATCGCTTGCGCCAATGACCGCACTTGATGTATAAAGAGGCTGTTTTCGTGATCGCGCGGCACCTGCCGGTTGCGAAATAAAAAGCGAACAACGTCTCCTTGTTGGGTGGCATCGAGCCAGCCCGCATTATGGACAATCGGATACGCATGCTCCCGACGATGGAACTGGCGCATGACGTTCTTGACGGTCAAAGCCGAACAGGGGTCATATTGCCCAAATACGAGCAAGAGTTTCCGGTTGGATAGAAGCTGTGCTTCCAGCATCGGGAAAACTTGCTCCAATTTGAGTAAGTTTTGCGGCAGACAGACGACCAATAAATCGGCCTGACGCAGCAGCACCTGTGTCCACGCCGACACGTTTCCGCTTCCGCCGTCCATCAATACCAAATCGTAAGCGCGCCTTATCAGTTCCAAGAGCGGCACAAGCCAGTCCTGCTCGGATGAAACAAACGCTACGTCCGGCTTTTTTGACCCCGGAAGAATGTCAAGTCGCTCGGCGAGCAGCGGCAGCGTATAATCCCGCAGCATGTTCGGTTCGAGCTTGCGGTTTTTAAGTAGCCTGAGCAGCGCGTCGATGCCCGCATCAGATGAGGCGTCCGCTTTGCTCATCCAAGACCGCCTTGGGTAAAAACTGCGTTCGACTGCAGTGTATTCGCTTTGTAAATGCCCAAGCAGCAAGAGACGCGAGGAATATTCGAGTCCGAGCAGCGTGGCGGCGGCGATCAGGTTGCTCGTCGTACCAGCCTGTCCCGAAATCGGACTCCAAAACACCACGGTAAAACCCATTGCTTCATCTCCTTTCACAAAAATTACCGGACACGCGCGCGCTTTCGGGAGCGCGCCCATGCCCGCCGGGCCGCTTTAGAGTCACAATCAAACAACTGTTGCAGCATGTCTAGCACGGTCCGGCGATACGCCCCAGACAGCCGCCTGATGTCGATGCGGCCATGATGCTGATTGTCCAGTTCGACCGACATATCCCGTTCGTCAAGCGGAAAGCGGAACACGGTGTCCTCCCAGCGAACAGCCTGCTGCGGCAGCAATGAATCGATATATAACTCGGGTATGGCGGTCGGCAGGGTGGGAGTGATTAGTTTGTAAAATGTGAGTGGCTGGCCCTCCGCTTCATGAAGGCATAGCTGCTGCATCAGATTCGCATTTGTTTGCATGCCCATCCGATTGAAATTGCTGCACCAAACCCGCTTGTCATAGCCCGGCAACTCTCGTCCTTTCACAAATTCGGTGTGATCAGTGTCGAGCAGCATGACATCGTATGCCGCTTCGCCTTCAGCCTCAAGGAGAGAACGCTTCAGTTGCGCTGATGTAAGAAGCCCGGTCGCCACGTCAATGCCTTCAAACTCCCGCAGCGAACAGCCGAATTCCAATTGTGGCAAATAGCCTTGCATTGATTGGGCAATGGTGGTATCCACAATCAGCACTCTTCGCTCCAGCGCCGTGAGCAGCTTGCCCAGCACGAGGAGCAGGTGGCTTTTGTCCGGTGCGCCGAAAAACACGACTTTTTTCATGATGGCCTCCTTCACTGGTTAAAAATGTGCTCCAATTTATCCATGCTAGGCGGCTCCCCCGACGGCGAAGCTGGCTCTGATGGCGCTGGTTCCGCGGACGCTTCCGGCCGATTTTCATTCGTCGTTGTCGGAACGGAAGAAGAGGGCATCTGCTGAGCGGCTGACGGTTCGCGATCGACCGTGGCCGTTGTACCTGAAGGTTGCGGCAGTGGTGTCGTTTCCTGCATGGCGTTGCCTTGACT